>JAMNZY010000177.1 GCA_023622055.1 Bacillota bacterium | reverse complement strand
CCTTCCATGCCCTTACCATCCTATAAATATATAATATTTTGACTTGTATTAATATAAGTATATCATGATTTCTGTATTTTTCCAGAAGGCTGAAAAACAGCGCACCCTGGTAGTTTTCAGCAGACAACCACAGATCACCCCTACTAATTATATAGCAATATTGTATTAGAGGGGTCTTTAACTGCCCGTTTTGTTTTGGTTGTGTATTTTTTATGCTCTGGTAAAATATACTATAGATGATTAACCATAGATGATTATATTTGTGTTGGAGGTACAGCCAATGGATGACAATAAAAAATCTCCCTTTGAAAAGGAATATGGAATAGCTTGGGATAAGTATTCGGAAAAGGAATTAAAGGAAGTTTTCGCTTTAGCCGACAGATATATAGATTTTATGTCCCGGTGTAAAACGGAAAGGGAATGTGTGGAAGAATTTCGAACTAGAGCAGAAAAGGCAGGCTACAAAAATCTTCAAGATTTGATAAGGGAAAACAGGAAGCTAAAAGCCGGTGACAAAGTGTATGCAGAACTAATGGGAAAAACTATAGCGCTCTTTGCAATAGGAAAAAGACCATTGCAAGAAGGCATGCTAATACTGGGTGCCCACATTGACTCACCAAGGCTTGACTTAAAGCAAAATCCCCTATATGAAGATTCAGGGCTGGCCATGTTTGATACCCATTACTACGGCGGCATAAAAAAATACCAATGGGTTACCCTTCCCCTTGCTCTCCACGGTGTAATAGTAAAAAAAGACGGCACTAAGGTGAATATAGTCATCGGAGAAGAGGAAGATGATCCGGTATTTGGAGTATCGGATTTGCTCATTCACCTGGCAAAAGACCAGATGAAAAAGACATTGGCTGAAGGGGTGGAAGGAGAAAAACTAAATATACTTGTTGGCAGCATTCCCATAAAAGATAAGAAGGCTAAAAACAGAGTAAAACAAAATATTTTAAAAATCCTTAACCGAAAATACGGCATAGTTGAAGAAGACTTCGTATCGGCAGAAATTGAAATAGTTCCGGCAGGGAAAGCAAGACACTATGGTATAGATCAGAGCATGATTATGGCATATGGCCAGGACGACAGAGTATGTGCTTATACTTCTTTTGAAGCTATGCTGGAAATTGAAAACCCCGAAAAAACCTGTGTTACATTGCTTGTAGATAAAGAAGAAATCGGCAGTGTGGGCGCGACAGGAATGCACTCAAGATTTTTTGAAAATACTGTAGCGGAAATCGCCAATTTAATGGGCGATTACAGTGAGCTTAATGTAAGGCGCGCCTTAGCCAATTCCAAGATGATATCCTCTGATGTAAGTGCCGCCTTTGACCCAAATTATCCTGAAGTTATGGAAAAGCAAAACAGCGCATTTTTCGGCAAGGGTATTGTCTTTAACAAATACACAGGTTCCAGAGGCAAAAGTGGCAGCAATGATGCAAATCCGGAATTTATCGCAGAGCTTCGAAATATCATGGAAAAACACAATGTCACTTGGCAGACGGCAGAGCTGGGCAAAGTGGACCAAGGAGGCGGCGGCACCATAGCTTATATCCTTGCCAACTACGGCATGGAGGTTATCGATGCAGGCATAGCCCTGCAAAATATGCACGCACCTTGGGAGATTTCCAGCAAAGCAGACCTATATGAAGCCAAAAAGGCATACTATGCATTTTTAAAAGAGGCTTAGGCTTATACAGATTAAACCCCCGAAATGGGGGTTTTTTGTTTTAAACCTCTATGCTCAACAATGGCGCATGCTGCTGGGCGCCGTAGACATCGCTTTCTCCTATGGCACCTGCAACTATAGGTCTTTTTATGGTGATCTTTATAGCCTTTGCAGGATCAAAGTTTATTATTGAACATATATCTTTTTCAGGGATTTGGTAAAGGCGGCTTATCAGCTCTTTATTTATGACATTTTTCTCCTTAACCATTTCATAAGAATCAAAGTCTTTAAATATTATATCCATTGTAAGTTCATAAGGTCCCGAGTTTTTACTTCTAATAACTTCTGCCAGCTCTGTAATGGGAATACCCACCTTACTCACTTCCTTTCATGGTCTTAATCGTAACGGGGAAGTATTTATTTGGATCATCTACTGTAAGCAGATGGTACACGCTAAACTCGTAAACCTCGCCGGCAGGTATATCAGAGGGGGAATAGCGGAAAGCCAGATTGCCAGCAGTAGCAATTCTACCGGGATATCCATAGTGAAGTAAACTGGAGCGGGTAAAGCTGCAGATTGTATTGGCTAATTCTTGAGTTTTGGCCACAACTTCTATTACAATTCCCAGTTCATGGGGAACGACACTTTTTTCAGGTTCCAGCTTGCCCATTACTCCATCTCTTCCATAGACTGCAAACAATATCTGATAATCATCACTGCCTATGTGGGCAAAGTTGTTTTTTACCATGCCTTTGACAGCTTCTAGGATTTCATCTATTTGCCTTATCATGATGGGATCCCTGGTTCCGGCAATGGAAATGGTGCGATATCCTGTCCTCTTGGCTCCCTCCAGCTTTATGGTATACTCCTTTGAAGGTATGAATTTACTTCCACTTACCTTAACCCGCCTATCGTCTAATTGGACAAACTCTGCTTCCTGAAGATCGATGGTCCCTCCTGGACCTGGCAGTTTGTAAGGATTGCTCTTTTCATAAAGGGTATGGGCTGCAATAGAGGTGACGGTACACTTTCTTTCAGGATTTAGGGCTTCCAGGATAAAGTGGTCATGCCTTAGTGTCCCCAGCATACAGTCACTGCCGCTGCCCGGAGTTGCAGCTATACTGGCACACTCCAGGATTTTCCCCATGTGCAAGGCAAGGCCTTCAGGAAAACCTGCTTTAATGCAAGGTGCTGCAAAAACAGTTGGGTCATAAGCCCTACCTGTCAAAACCAAATCCACGTCATTATCTAATGCAGCCATTATGGGTTCTAGGCCCATTTGGCCAACTATTCGGGAAGTGTTTTCTATTTCCTCTCTGGTAAGCTCTCGTGCCGGAGGAAGGGGCTTAATATTGCCCTTTTCATGTTCTTTTAAAATTTCTTCTTTTGATATTTCTGCCGGTATTACTGCCACTTTAAGTTCCAGATTTTCTTCTCTGACTATTTCCTTTACTATATCTTCAGTCCAAGCCAAGTGCGCATTTGCTCCAGAGCCGCCGGCAGTGCCTACCAACACTGGTATTCCAAGTTCTTTGCCTGCTTTAAGCATAAGTCTGAGGTCTCGCTTTACCGCTTCCCGGTCTGTAAAGGATACCCCAGCCCCCAGATAATAGGGGCCAGGATCAGTGGAGCCTCCGTCTACCGCAATAATATCAGGCTTTTTAGCAAGGCCGTTTTTGAAAGATTCTTCCGGAAAACCATAGCCTAGAATTGCCGTTGGTGAAAGAACTTTGAATTCTTGCAATCCATAAACCTCCCAGTTTTAGTTTCCTTTAGCTTTTAAGAGGGCTAATACTCTGTTCATTTGGTTATACACGATCATTACACCTTCATCTACGCCCATACCTGGCTTTGCAAGGATCTGACAGGGCCTTGTGGCAAGGGCAATGTCAACACAGATTTGGGCTGAACGGTCTGTTTCATTACAAGTGCCACCTTGATATGCACCTACGCCATTTTCCTTGCAGTACAAAACTGCCTCGATGGTATTGTTTATGCCGCCTAAATCAGGTGTTTTCACTTGAATCATGTCTGCTGCCTTTTCATCCACAAATTCCTTTATATCTTCTAAGGTATTGCACCACTCATCGGCAACGATTTCCACCTTGATATCCCGTTCTTTAAGTCTTTCCCGTAGAAGTTTCATCTGTTTAATCTGCTCTTCTTTGCTGCCTGCATCCAAGGGCCCTTCGATTCTCAGCTTAAAGGGCGCTGCAGCTTCCTCCAGTTTACCAAAGTATTCCACCATTGCAGGCATTTCAGGAAAAGCTTCTCCTATTGTGCCGTAAACATCAATGTGAAATATAGGCTGAT
The DNA here is from genome assembly GCA_023622055.1 of Bacillota bacterium. GTDB lineage: Bacteria > Bacillota > Thermosediminibacteria > Thermosediminibacterales > Tepidanaerobacteraceae > DTU063. The sequence goes on along the minus strand of JAMNZY010000177.1, from coordinate 3,673 downwards.
ACGTGTTAGGAGCATTTTCTTTAATTCGGTTTTTTAACCATTTGATATATTCTATTAGTTTCTCACCCTTTGACCCCAGCTTTGATACATTGTTTATGAGACCATGGGGCAGCACGTCCACCTGTTTAATAATCATCTTATCAGCATTTAGATAGCGGTCGTCTCCACTTTGGGCAAAAATGGGAATTGGAGTAGGGTCTATTTTAAGCCCATATTCTTCTGCCACAACTTCTGTCCTGGTCATTCTCTTGGCTTTGGCAACGGCATCCAGCAAAGCTTGTGTAATCCCGTACCGCAGTGCCGTGTGAAGGAGTTTTCCATCTACTTTATATGTATCGATTTTTTCGGCCAGTCTCTTAAAGCTGTCCAGTTCTTCCCCCACCAATACAGGGGCGATTTCCTTTTCTATAACCGGTATAAAGTCCTCTGCCAAAAACAGAGGATCCCGGCCACCGGCTCCCGAATACTGGACAGCTGCGCAATCTCCGTATGCCACTTGTCCGTCATCTGTTATTATCATTACAGAAATGGCCTCTCCTGCCTGCCTAACAGCTGAAAAGCCCTTAGTCTTCGGCTCGCCTTTATAGAAAAAACCGTCTTCTTTCGCATCTCTTTTAATGGCAGCCTGATCGTCAAAGTAAAATCCCGTCAAACCTCTAGATGCTATGACTTTTGCAATCTTGGTCATGAAATCAGCTCCTTGTCTATATATTATTGTTTTTTAGCATTGGGCCTTCCAACAAGCATTCCTTGACTTATTGCATATATATCATCTACAGTCATTTGGAAGCTTACATCTCTGCCTTCAGCTTTGGCCCTTTCAGATAATTTCTCCCGGTGGAAGTCTTTTATATCCTCACTAAAGGGCAGTGAACCAAAGTTTAAGAACCTAACTGCACCATTGTTATCTCGAGCAGGCAATACCTTACCTAAGTTATACTGGCTAGGTGCGAAGGGGACATCTAGTACGCCGCTTTCAAAGGCTCTGACAGTGCCTACTGCCCAGTCTCCTTCCCCTAGTTCATATACTCTATCTAAAATCTGTTTTGTCTCTTTTTTAATGATTTCCTTTTCTGTCTCAAGTTCCGCACTTGATGCTAGTTGTTGGTCCTTTAACATATTTATCACTTGCTTTGTAGCCCTTAAGCCTTCAGCATTAGCCTCTTTTGTAGGCACTCCCAAGGCTTCATGGGGTGTCTTTACAATTACCTTTGTGGCTTTACCTAAAGCAGCTGTTGCTGCACCCCAAGATATGACTCCAAAGGCTTGGGCTTCATCTTGTGGGAAGCCGCCCATCCACTGATGGAAAACTGTGGTGAGCATTACATCATAATCTGCCAAATATTCCTCTGCCAATTCCTTCAATGTCTGTATTGCCGCCACGTCTTGGACTAAGTTGCCACACTGACCGTATCCCAGGCAAATATTTTTCACACCCTGCTCTGCTGCCAGGAGCCCTTCAATTATGCCGATGCTGTGGGATATGGAAGGTGCCACTAAAGTCCCTGTCAAAGGGCCAAAGGGCTCTCTGTTAATTGAAATCCCATTTTCTTCGTAAAGGCCCACCAGTCTGTCTACATACTGCCAGTAGTAAATAGTTTCTTCAATGGAGACCTTTTTGGCATATGGCACATTGTAGGAAATTCCCCCACCTTCAAAATCCGTGAAGCCTCCTGCCAATGTAATCTCAGCCAGCAGCCTGGCATCAGGAGTGCCGTGTCTTACCTGCAGAGGACAATCTACGGATTCCACCACTTGCCTGCACTTTTCCACTCCATGGTTTACTGCAGGAAATCCGTTTAGCAGTGACCTGCCTGCTTTCATACTTTCCTCAATTCCCTTTTCTGCTTCCTCGTATCTGTTTTGCCTGGTATAGCTGTCTATAGTCGTGGGCAGTAAATCTGCCTTGCCTTCTTTTCTCAAATATTGTAAAAGCTCAATGTGCTCGTCGATTAAAGCAACACCGGCCCTCGGCTGGATTAATGTAGTCCCGCTGTCTAAGGCCTCTTTTAGTTTAGTAGTCATTACTTGGTTTTTTGGAAGACTTTGATGGTATTTAAAAGCCTCTTCTAAATTTACTCCTCTTCCCGTAGGCCATTGGTTTAATACCTCTTGTCTTACTTCATTAAAGTGTTTTAAGCTCCACTTTTTATTTTTAACTTCCATGATTTACCTCCTTGGAATTTTACTTCTTTAAGATGTTTTTTAGCCAAAAGCAAAGCTTTATCTGGTGCCACTTCAGATAACAAACCTACAGAGGATAAAATGTATTCCTTATCCAGCAGCATTTCAGGCCACATGGGAGCCAGCACTTCGGGAGATTTGTCCTCATAAAGACCGAATCTCAATATTTCTCCCGGATTGTCGCTGTGGACCAATACGCCGCCGGTGCCTATAATCAAATCTAATTTTGTCAAATCCTTGCCGTGCTGAACATAACTTATTCCAAAGGGGCCATATACTGTTTCAATTCGCCCCACATGTCGCTTAACTGCCAAATTTACAGCTGCCTTTGCAATTCCATAATCAATTTCTTTCTCCAGTTCATTTTCAGGTATGTGTTTTACATTTTTAGTGACTTTTTCTACATAATTTTTAATATCTTCTTCTTTGATTCCCTTTGGAACATAATTTGACATGTTTTGAAGGCCTACTGCTTCAATCAGTGAAGCAGCACTGTATCTCATGCCCAAATCTCCTTCTACAGTCCGCTTTACATAGGGCTCCTCCAGTCCCCTTAAGGTTACTCCTCGCTGGGTGGGAGCACCCCTTCCCACCGAATCTATATCAGTGGTTGCGCCGCCTATGTCGACTACCATAACTTCCCCTAAACCCTTTTGGGAACTTGTTCCGTCTGCCAGAAGTTCTGCCGCTTTCATTACCGCCAAAGGTGTAGGCATGATTACATTATCTGTAAAATCCCTTATTTTAGATAGACCCTTGGCATAGGTTATTTTGCTTAAAAACACTTCTCGGATAGTTCTTCTGACAGGCTCAATGTTTAGGCATTCCAGTTTGGGCATTACGTTTTCAGATACGTAAACTTCTTTTCCCGCTGCCCTGAGGATTTTCTCAACTGTAGGTGTGGCCACTTTATTTCCTGCCACTATTATTGGGATATCAAGGTCTGACTCTGCCAGCTTTTCAGCATTTAAAATTATAGTTTCTTTGTTTCCGCCATCGGTGCCACCGGCTAAGAGTATCAAATCTGGTGAGAGATTTATTATCTCTTGTAATTCAGCATCAGTTAATTCATAGCAAAATACGCCGCAGACCTTGGCCCCAGCACCTAAGGCAGCCCTTTTTGCAGCCTCTGCTGTCAACTCTGGCACAAGGCCTATTGCCACCATTTTTAGGCCTCCTGCTGCGCTGCTGCATGCCAGTCTGTGCTGTACTTTTGCCGGGTCAATTCCCATAGACTTTAGCTCATCTAAAACCTTTTGTACCCCTATATTTACATCTTCCCAGACAGTTGTAATTGTCTTAGCCTTTGCCACCAATTCCACCGTGTCTAAATCCACAACTGTTGCCTTTGTATATGTACTTCCGATATCTATCGACAATACTAAACTCATTGTTCCACCTCTCAAAAGTCAATAAAGGATTTACTTCAAACCTAAATCTTGTTTTAAATCCTCAATGGCCACTTCGGGTAAGGTTCCAGGAGGATATA
>JAMNZY010000125.1 GCA_023622055.1 Bacillota bacterium | reverse complement strand
TTAGGCAAGATATGAGAAATTCATTTTGCTCTGGAGTGCCTATGCAAAACCGCAAAGTGTTTTTCAAGACTTCATCACTTAAGCGGCGAGTGAGTATTCCCCTTTTTAAAAGCTCTTCATAGACAAGATCTCTGGGCTTTTCAAATTCACAGAGGAAGAAATTAGTTGAGCTAGGGTACACTTGCACTCCTTTTATATTTTCTAAATCCGCCTTAAGCTGCTTTCGAGCTTCTACAAATTTTTTTTGCATATCCTTTAGCCAATTTGTCTCCTTTAAAATTTCCACAGCTGCTATTTGTGAAAAAAGACTTACATTATAGGGGAGTTTCACTTTATACAGCTGTTTAATCAAATCTTCATGGCCAATGGCATAACCTACTCTAAGGCCAGCTAAAGAAAATATTTTGGAAAATGTGGCTTCATCTACTGCCACAATGCCATTAAAATTGCTTATTAATGTAAGGATTTTTTCTTCACCGAAATAGTCTCCTGTAGGATTGTTGGGATGACATAAAAATAAAAGCTGTGGCTTGTCCTTTGTAAAATGCTGCATTATTTGATTTACGTCGATGTCCCAAATCCAGCTGCCCTGTTCCTTTTTCCGCACTATGGGAACTTTTATGACATTAGAACCTGCCACAGTGGCAAAGATTTCATAGCTGGAAAATGTAGGGGACGGAACTATCACGTCTCGACCAGGGCCGGCAAAGGCCAGGATTATGTCAGCTATGATTTCATCGGCACCGCTGCCTACAAAGATTTGCTCTGGCTTTGCTCCTGTATACTTGGAAAGGCCATCACGGAGCTCATCACAGCTGGGATCAGCATAATAATTGAAATGCTCTTTCTGCAACTTTTCCCATATTCTATTTTTTACCTCCATTGGTACATCGTAAGGACTCTCATTGGCATCTAGTTTTACCTTGCAAGGCTCTTCTGAAGGCATGTAAGGTATTAAATTTAATATATCGTCTCTTACAAAGCGTATTGGTGATGTTATGGTAATCTCCCCCTTGAACTATATAATGTATAATTATACACTTTTTTCCCCGTTTACATAAGACATATTTACAAAATAGATTCTAGTCTCTCCATCAAAGTCATTATCTGGCGAGATTTTACTCGGAAACTGACCTGATTTGCAATGAGTCTACTGCTAATAGGGCAAATTTCTTCCAGGATTTTTAAATGGTTCTTTTCAAGAGTACTCCCTGTTGACACAATGTCCACGATGGCATCAGAAATGCCAAGTATAGGGCCCAATTCTACTGACCCGTGAAGTTTTATAATTTCCACCGGAACTCCCTTTTTCACAAAGTGTCTCTCTGCAATTTGAGGATATTTGGTTGCCACTCGATAAATTGGCATATCATCGGACTTGTCTTTTGGAATTGCAACTACCATTTTGCACTTGGCCAGGTTTAAGTCCATCAGTTCAAATACATCCTTTTTATCTTCTAAAAGCACGTCTTTGCCTGCAACTCCAATATCAGCCACACCATATTCCACATATGTGGGCACATCAGAGGGCTTTGCCAAAATCACTCGGGTGCCGTACTCTTCAAAATCAAAGAAAAGTTTCCGGGAGTCTTCATTCACTTGGCTAAAATCCATTTGAATTTTTTTAAAAAGCTCTATGGTTTCCGATAATATCCTGCCCTTTGATAAGGCAATCTTTAATAGCTCCAATGTGATTCTCCTTTACGTATAAGTTAAACATTTTTATCCGGCACCATTTTCACTATGTAGCCCTGTCTTCTCAGCTCTTCTGCCTTTTGAAATGCCTCCATGTATTTTGACGGATTGTAATACAGATAATAAGGTTCATATATATCTTCCATATCTCCTTCTAGAATTGACAGAATAACATCTTCAGTTAATGCAAAGCCTGTGGCGGGTCGGTAGCCGTTAAAATTATCAAGGAGAGAATCATAACGGCCTCCCCCTCCTAGGGGAAAGCCTGACTTAGGTGAATATATTTCAAAGACAATCCCCGTATAATAATCCATGCCTCTGGCAAGACCTGGATCAAAGGTAAGCTGAATGCTGGTAAACTGCTTTAGCATATTCCAAACTCTTTTAAGCTCCGATAAAGCCTCAGTGCATTTTTTATTTGATGGGAGTTTTTCTAGTTCATGGAAAATCTCGGCACCGCCGTAAAATCCAGGTAAAGCCAAAAACTTGTTTTTGATATCAGGCTTTGTATTGCTTTCTTCCATTAGGTTTTTAAGCCAAACAAAGTTTTTTTCTTTAATTGCCTGAGCAATGCTGTCTTTTAGGGAAGGGTTATCGTCTAATTCATCTAGTAAGCCTTCCAAAAATTTAGTATGGCCAATATTAATTAAAAAGTCTTTTATGCCGATTTGTTCAAGAATGTGAGAGGCCAGCAAGATAATTTCCACATCCGCTTCTAGGCCCGCTATACCCATAAGTTCACATCCTATTTGATAAAACTCCTGGTCTCTCCCCTTTCTGGGTTCTTGAAATCTAAAAACATTTCCTAAATAATAAAATCTTAAAGGTTCACGGTGATTGCTATAATGAGTAGCCACCATCCTGGCTATGGATGTGGTTATATCAGGCCTTAAAGCCATGGCTTCACCATGTCTGTCAAAAAACTTAAACACCTTTTCTGCAACCGATTTGCCTGTTTTCCCAAATGTCTCTAGATACTCAAAAGAAGGTGCTATAACCTCTTCATAACCCCACTTTTCAAATATTTCCACAATCACTTTTTCAATTCGCCGCTTTTTGCGAACTTTAGGCGGTAAATAATCTTTGACGCCTGCAGGTCTCCGAAAATAACCATTCATAATAAAAATCATCCTTTAGTACGTTAATTCGTTAAAGTATTTAAGAGAATACTATCACAAAATTAAACCTTTAGCAATAGTAAAAATGAAATTTATGGTATAATTCGTGTACGTATAAATACATTCGTATAGAAAACTTAATAACTTTAAAGTTTAAGTGCCAGGCATCAAATAATTATGGGTTTTTTGGAAATACTATAACAGATTTTATAGGAGAATGAAAAATAAATGTGGAGGAAGTTTTTATGAAGTTTAATCCTAATGTTTTTAGACAGTACGACATAAGAGGTGTTGTGGGTGAAGATTTAGATGAAGAGTTTGCCACAACCCTGGGACTAGCTTTTGGTACATATGCACTGGAAAAAGGTGAAAAGAATGTTGTTGTAGGGTGTGACAACAGAACCTCTTCACCTTTGTTTAAAAACGCAGTAATAAATGGGCTCTTATCCACTGGGTGTGATGTGGTAGACATCGGGACAGTAGTAACTCCCATTTTTTACTATACAAGGATCCATTATAATATAAATCCTGGAATCATGGTTACTGCCAGTCACAATCCAGCTGAATTTAACGGCTTTAAAGTAGCCTTTGGCCCCGGAACTATATATGGAGATGAAATTCAGCACTTGAGAATGATGATGGAAAATGGAAATTTTTCATCAGGAAAAGGATCTCTCACTCTAATAGACCCTGTTGAGAGTTATATGGATATGATATCAAGTAAGATTCGCCTTTCTAAAAGGCTAAGAGTGGGCATTGACTGCGGTAATGGCACTGCTTCACTATTTGCTGAAAAACTCTTTCGCCGCCTTGGAGTAGAGGTTTACCCCATTTACTGCACCTCAGATCCTGACTTCCCCAATCACTTCCCCGACCCTGTGAAACCGGAAAATCTGGTGGACTTGAGGAGATTGGTATTAAAAGAAAAACTTGATTTAGGGATTGGCTTTGATGGGGATGGGGACCGCATTGGAGTTGTCGATGACAAAGGCGATATAATATACGGAGACATGCTGATGATTTTGTATTGGCGGGAGATAATGCCTAAATACCCTAGCTCTACCGCTATAGTGGAAGTTAAGTGCTCTGAAGCCCTAGTAGATGAAATAAAAAAACTGGGCGGTAAACCCATGTTTTATAAAACCGGCCATTCTTTAATCAAAGCCAAGATGAGGGAAGTCGGTGCAATATTTACAGGAGAAATGTCTGGCCATATGTTTTTTGCCGATGAATACTATGGTTTCGATGATGCCTTTTATGCAGCTGCAAGGCTCCTTCGAATACTTTCTAATACAGACAGCAAGCTTTCGGAATTGCTTTCAGATGTCCCAAAATATTTTTCAACACCTGAACTTCGCATACCATGCCCTGATGAAGAAAAATTTGACAAAGTCCAAGCAGTAAAACAATACTTTGAAGGCAAATACCCTATAATCGACGTAGACGGTGCCCGGGTAGTTTTCCCGGATGGTTGGGGCTTAGTTAGATGTTCTAATACCGGTCCGGAGCTTATCGTCCGATGTGAATCTAAAACACAAGAAGGCCTAGAAAAAATAAAAGCAGAAATCCAGGAGGCCTTGTTGCCATTAAAGCTGTTTAATACCTGAATTTCATATAAGCCCATGTAAGGGGGTCAGGGACTGGAAGTTGTATGTAACCATTTGCCTGAAGCAGGGCCACCAATGAGGGGAAATTCGGCTCTTTGTGGTGAAAATGGGAAGGTAAGATGAAAGAATTCACATTGCACAGCCTCTTTTCATCAAGCAGGGCAAAATAACATCTGCTACATGTAAGAGTAGATTCCTTTCTATTCAATACCATATAATAATCCATCACATTATTTGCTTTAAACTTTCCCGGACATGCCATATGCAGCTTTAGTTTGTAAAGAGTGATGCGGTCCTTTCGCTCCCTGACAAAACAGTTGTCAGCTATTTTTAAAATCTTTTCCGCCACAGGACCTTTAGTAAAATCCAATATATTTCTGTCGAATCGATAATAATTCATAACTGCCCACTCCTATTACTAAATATGTCCAAATTATAAGCTTTCAATCAATGGACAACTATACATGTATAGATTGGGCAGTTATTTTAAAAGTATACATTTAGATCCCCGGCCTGGATTTTTAAGTACAGACCGGGGTACTTATGGAACAAAAATCATCTTACTTCTAATTTTCTCCACTTACCTGGAGTAATTCCCTCTACACTCTTAAAAACTCGCGTGTAATAACTTTGATCACAAAAACCTGCATTTAGTGCGACTTCAGATATGTTCATATCTATTTGGCGCAAGTATTTTTTGCTTTGTTCAACTCTAATTTTATTTAAATAATCTATAAATCTAGTTCCCGTTTGCTCTTTAAAAAGTTTAGAAAAATAACTAGAATTTAAATAAACCGCTTTAGCTACATCCTGTAAGCTAATGTTTTCTTTATAGTGTTTTTCCATGTAAGATATTGATTTTTTTATTATGCCCGATACTTCATTTGAACCTATGCTTGAAACACATTCAATAAACCTATCCAAAACCTTAATTAGCCAAAAGCATAATTCCTCTACGTTCTCTATTTCACCTATCTGTTGAAGATAATTTAAATTTAATCCAAAAACCATTTTTAAATTGGCTCCACCTTCAACAGCAGCCCGAGACAGTACAACGGTGAGTTCTAATGCCCTGGCCTTTATATATTCAAAGTTTCCACCACTTTTAAATAAAACTTCACCTAAAAGTTCATTTAAAATGGTCTTTGCACCATTTTTGTCTCCCACTTTTACCATATTAATTAGTTGTTTTTCCTTTTCAAGGGGGTAATATTCTGTAATCCGCCTGCTGTCACGTTTTAGCTCATGAATCTCTTCTGAGATCCTTGATTGTATGGTGTAGAATTCCCTTTTCCTTTGGATTTGTTCTACTTTTTTTCCACTTATATAATCTGCTATTATATTTAATAGTTCAGCATAATACCTTGCTTTTTTTGCTTCTATTACAGGTACTAAATCCATTCTATCTATAAGCTCGTTGATGGCTGATTCATCAATTTTATGTTTTTTCCGTATTTCCTTGTAAAAATACTCATCAGCTGGTAGTAGGAGTACTGGCCCACCTACCAAATAAGCCTTAATATCATTGCCATAAACAAGGGGTGACACCCACTGTACCAAGCCTGCAGGACAAAATAACATCAGTGCCTCGCCAAACTGGAAGGATTTTTCCCCTGCACTTAAATGAAAATTGACACAAGTTTTCTTGTCTTCTATGACATTTTGAAAAAATGTGCAAAATGGTGACAGTTCTTTAGTAGGGCAATATATTGTATTACCTTTATTGTCAATAATGGAAACTCCAACCTTACTTACGTTTTGATAAATATCTATACATTCTCTTACCAAATCCATAGAAAAAGCTGGCTTTTTATTCATTATTGCCCTCACAATTCAAATAATTAAAATTTATGTTACCATATTACCCTATGATGTACATGTTTTAGGGCTACCCATGTGAAGGTTGCCCTTTTTCATTGTCTTATGCTAAGATTTTGCTTCATCTAAATTTCAAATTCAAAATATCTAACAGCATTGTTATAGCAGATATCCTCCACCATTTTCCCCAAAGTTTCCATATCGGCAGGATACTCACCATTTTCTACCCACTGCCCTATTAAATCACAAAGGATACGCCTAAAATATTCATGACGTGTGTAGGACAAGAAACTTCTTGAATCGGTAAGCATCCCTATAAAGTTAGGAAGTATTGAAAAATTAGCAAGACTGGTCATATGTTCTATCATGCCTGTCTTTGTATCATTAAACCACCAAGCACTTCCATGCTGTATTTTCCCAGGTATCTCGGAAGATTGAAAGCATCCTATAACCGAATCAATCAAAGCATTGTCAGTTGGATTTAGGGAATATATAATGGTCCTCGGCAGACTATCAGAAGCTTCTAATGCACCCAAAAGTGCACCAAGAGCTACGCCACTTTTATCGTAGCCACAAATTGCGTCAAAGCCTGTGGCTGGACCGAGCTTAGTATATGCTGCAGGATTGGCATTTTTTAGTGTACCGTAATGCAGCTGCATTACTATTTTATGACGCTTATATTGCGAAGCGCAGAACATGAGAAGTTCAGCTTTATATTCATCTGCCTCTTCCCGGTCAATTAAATTACCATCTAAGGCCTGTTGAAGGACTGCATCCAAATTCGCATCTGTACTTCTGTAAACAATATATTCCATTGCGTGGTCTGCTGTTTTACAGCCCATTTTCACAAAATACTCAATTCTAGATGCTAAAGCCGTTTTCACATCATCCATTGTTTTAATATTTATCCCGCAAACTTCACCTAGCTTCTTAATATATTGGGCAAAGCCCGGCTCATTAATATCTAATACATTATCAGGCCTAAATGCAGGCAAAACCTTAAAATTGCAGCTTTCATCTTGGCCAATCTTCTCCATATAAGGCACTTGATATTCTTCATACATACTGTTAGATATCATAATTGAGTTATCATCACTCAGTCCTATCCCTGAAAATTCTCTGCTGCTGGCAAAACCATGACCTGGAGCAGCTAGCGCATCTCCAATAATTTGTGCCTGCTTTTTGTTGAATTCAATAAGAAGATCCGTAATGATAGATTGTAATTTCATATAACCCTCAGGATCGTCATACATATCTAAAAATAACGTGTTAAAATTTACCAAATAGGATGCGATATTTAAAGGTGATTGCACATCACTAAGAGACATAGGCAACTTACCTTTTGTGTTATCAAGGAAATACTCAATAATATCTAAGACGTGTTTACCGATTGACGTGCTTTCCACAGGTCTGTATTCGTAATTTAAAGCATCCTTTATGGAAGCAAATACTGTTTTGGTGGCTGGTGCTTGGCCTTCATTCCAAATATAATCTGCACCAAATGCACTTGCAACTGTGCCAATTCCATACCATGGTTCAAGAAAATTTGGTATATCGGCTTTGTATTTCATACTCTCTTTTAGAGCAGCAAGCTGTAACTCAAGGGACCTCTTCATGTCCCTGCAGCCGTATGAAAAGACTTCTGGAACCCTAAACCTTCGATAAACTAAAACACCTGAATTTCCTTCCCAAAACTTTCTACATCTATCCAGCAGCAGCGACTCATACTCGCAATATTCATCAATGTCAAAATCCTTGGGATTTATGGGTTCAACCAGGGTGCCCTGAGAATCTGCACTCCTATAATCAAAACTCATTATTTTTCAACTCCTTAGATTACAAAAAGATGTAATGGATAAA
>JAMNZY010000056.1 GCA_023622055.1 Bacillota bacterium | reverse complement strand
TCTTCATTTATTATCTCCTGAGCTCTGTATAACAACTCCTGTTGATTTTTATGGTCCGTTGCAGCTTTCGTTAATATATCGTCTAGTTCAGGATTTGAATATGAAACAAAATTATACCCGTTTCTTATTTCACTGCTGGCAAACATAAAGCGCAAATCAGGATTAGCTGCCAGCTTCCATCCCATAATGGCAGTGTCGTACTTTTTGCTCAAAACCCTCTGAGTCAATTCATCCCATGAAACATCCACCACTTTCACAGAGATGCCTATGTCTTTTAAGTTCTTTTCTATGTGAGACGCCGTCTGAAAACGGGCACCGTTGTCAGTGTTCACCAGCAATTCAAATTCCAGCTTGTATTTTTTATTTCCAATGGTTTTTTCTAATATGCCATCGCTGTCCTCATCTTTCCAACCAGCTGCTTCCAGCTGCTGGGCTGCCATTTTTTTGCTGTGGGTTATGTGCTGTATTTGAGAGTTAAATGCCCATGAATAGGGCAAAATAGGCCCATCTATCACAATACCTCTGCCTAAAGTTGTATCTTGCAAAATTCTGTTTCTATCAATTCCCATGAGAAGTGCCTGGCGGACCCTGGCATCACTGAGTATTGGATTGTTTAGATTTACTGCAACAAATTCAAAATATCTTGAAGGATATTGCAACAAGTAGACATTTTCCATCTCTTCGAATATATTCCAGTCAATGGGTTCGGCAGAAATCATATCAACAGAACCTTGGGTAAAAGCCTCTTTTATGGCTGTAGTATCTGGATATATTTTTATATTTACTTCTTCAATATAAGGTATTTTGCCAAAGTAATCATCATTTCTCTTTAAAGTAACTGAATAGCTTGTTCTATCAACTACTTTATAAGGACCAGTGCCTATAAATTCCTGATTACCTTCCAGTTGCTCTTTTTCATCTTTTAGGGCTTCTGCCTCAAGAAGAGATGCGGAAAGTATCCCCCGGTTCATTTCATATAAAAAATCCGCATCAGGCATTCTAAGGGATATAATAAAAGTGTTGTCATCTGAAGCTTCATAGCTTTCGATATTATCAAATTCAGGGTATTCAGGTAAATCTTTATTCCCTCTTTGCTTTTTTAGCTCCATTATTTTATCAAAAGTCGCCTTAACATCTCTTGAGGAGAAAGCTTCACCATTGTGCCATTTCACATCTTGCCTAAGATTTATTGTGTATGTTTTGCCATCATCGCTGATTTGCCAATTTTCAGCAAGGGCCGGCTGCAACATGCCCTTATCATCTATTTTTACAAGGCCTTCAAAAATAAGGCTTAATATTGCTTTTGTTTCGTCGTCATTTGCCAGCAAAGGATTTAAGTTTAGTGTGCTGGTGGTGCCAAGATTCATGGTACCACCGCTTTTTGGGGAGCCTGAATCTTCTTGTTCTACTTTATCAGTTTGTTCAGGGAAATTTAAAGAAGAATTTGTACATGCGGAAATCAATAAAGTCAATATGAGGGCTAAAAAAACTATCTTTTTATACTTCATAAAAGCCTCCAAATTTAGTAGGGAATTTAAAATATAAAGGTGGGTCGCCAGGGATGTAAAGATTTTACCTGACGACCTCTCCAGTAAAATTATATATTACCGATTATTAAGGGTCAAATCCAATAATTGTCGTAATAAGCACCCTATCCTTGCTTTCGCCTTGGATTTTTGCTAATATGTATTAAAAAAATTTAGAGGTGAATTATGGAAAGAACTTTTGTTATGATTAAACCTGATGGAATCCGCCGCGGTCTTGTGGGAAATATCATAACAAGGTATGAGCAAAAAGGTTTGAAAATAACTGCTCTAAAACTCATGGAAGTATCAGAGACACTTGCTAGAAAACATTACGCCGAGCATGTATCAAAACCCTTTTTCCCAGAGCTGATTGCTTACATAACGTCAGGACCAGTTATAGCAATGGTTTTGGAGGGGCCTAATGCCATTAAGCTCGCACGCATAGTCAACGGCGCCACCAAAGTTGAAGACGCCCTGCCAGGCACTATACGTGGGGACTATGCTACCTCCACTACTGAAAACCTGGTCCACGCCTCTGATAGCCCTGACAGTGCAAAGCGCGAAATAGCCCTTTGGTTCCCCGAAAAAAAATAAACTATTTCATTTTTTTAAGCTTAGGATTTTCCTTTATTCCAGGAATGCGGCCCCTTTTGGCAATGGGTGTGCCGTCTACCATTTTTAAATCCATAGTCATATCAATGGGAGTGGCACCGGATATATAGCTTCCTACTCCAAAGGCATCAGCACCTGCTTCCGCAAGGACTTTTATCCTTTCCGGGGTAAGGCCACCTGATACAAAGATTTTTACATAATCATATCCCTTTTGATTTAATCGATTTCTAATCTCGTGGACTAAAGCCGGTGTTACTCCCCCACGCTCACTTGGTGTGTCAAGTCTGATGCCTTCCAGATCTTTTCCTAAAGCTTCAGCCACATTGAGAGCTTCTTCCGCTTCATCTTTAAATGTATCTACGAGAATTATTCTGGGAGAATCAGCAGGCATTATTTCATTGTAAGTTTTAGCTACAGAAACAGTATCTCCTGCCATTATCATAGCTGCATGAGGAATAGTCCCTGATGGTTCTCTGCCTAAAAGCTTTGCTGCCAAGATACAGCTGGCATTGTTGGCCCCTCCTATTATCGCAGCCCTTTCCATGACAGGAGCTATAGCAGGGTGCACATGCCTTGCGCCAAAGCAAATGAAAGATATTTCTCCAGCTGCTTCTCGGCACTCCCGGGCTGCTGTTGCCCAAGCACTGGGATGTGCCATCATACCTAGGAGTACCGTTTCATATATGCCAAATTCCTCATAGGGACCTATTATTCTCATAATAGTATCTTTTGCTTCAAAAGTTTCCCCTTCAGGAAGGGCATATATTTCCACGTCCTTATCTTGCAAAAGACTAAGGACCTCTTCTGTGCCACACATCACGCCAGATCTTCTGGGAAATACTTCTGCCACCACTTCCTTTTTGGAAAGACCCATATGGCGCAAAATTTCCATTGTCTTAATAAAGTATATGTCTGTTGTCATTCCAGATAGAATTTCATCGTGGTTGGCAGAATGCAACCGCCTTGTGGGATCAAGTTTAATGTTTTTTACATCACTTAATGTTTTGATCTCTTCCATGGAACAAACCTCTCTCTCAATTGTTTTATGTTTTAAATTTTATATTAATAATTACTTTATCACATGCAGGAACTAAGTTCCATAGTATAAGAAGGTTTTTCCTCACAATTTATACAGGCGCTTGTACCATTTGTAGGATTTTTTAACCCGCATTACAAAATTTCTGGTCTCAGGAAATGGAATTTCTTCTTCTTTTTGTTGTATTTGGCGGCCTTGGTTCAACCAATTGTTTAAATTACCACGACCGCCATTATAGGCTGCAAGAGCTAGTGTCACGTTGTTGTCAAATTCATCCAGCAGTGATGATAAATACCAAGTTCCAATCCTTATATTTAAATCAGGGCTTTGAAGATCTTCCACCTGAAAATCTTCAATGCCCATTTGTTCTGCTGCCCAAATAGCAGTTTTTGGCATAATTTGCATAAGCCCTATGGCTCCCCGCTTTGATACGACTTTAGGGGAAAAATTGCTTTCAACTTTTATTACTGATGCTACAAGATACGGATCAACACCATACTCCGCTGAATAATTCACAATAGATTCCTTGTACTTTAAAGGATAGATGTAACTCATAAACCAAGAAATGTTGTTGTAAAGAGCCACAAAGCCTAAGATAATTATTAATATTACTGCGATTTTTTTTACCACTGTTTTGTGAGTTCCCTCCAAATTTCATCAACTTGAATTTTGGTATTTTCAATGCTGCCACTGTTGTCAATGACTCTATGGGCATATTTTAATTTTTCATTTTGTGGCATTTGAGATTTTATCCTGTCCATGGCTTGTTTTACGCTTAGATTTTTGTCCCGAATCAACAATCTCTCAAGCTGGATTTTTTCACTAGCGGCCACCACCCAAACTTCATCAACTATTTTGTGCAGCCCCACTTCTATGAGAAGGGCTGCATCTATGACAATAACTTTTCTCTGCTGCCTTTTATAATACTCCAACTGGGCTTTAATCTCTTTTATAATTTCAGGATGGGTAAAGTTGTTCAGCTGCTTTAACTGCTCTTTATCTGAAAAAACGATATCTGCCAGTTTTTTTCTGTCTATGTCATTGTTTTCATTTAATATCTCATTACCAAAATGATTGACCACCTTTTTCCAAGCAGGTTTGCCCGGCTCCATTATTTGTCTCGCTATTTTATCAGCATCTATTATAACAGCACCTTTTTCCTCAAGCAATAAGGAGACTGTGCTCTTGCCGCTGGCGATACCGCCTGTGAGACCTACTACAAACAATGCATTTCCCCCTCACAATTCTTCCCATGTGAATCCATGGGTAAAATCTACTACAAGGGGCACCTTTAGGGGAATGGCATTTTCCATATCTTCTTTTAATATTCCCTTTACAAGGGAAAGCTCTTCTTCGGGCACATCTAAAATCAGCTCATCGTGGACCTGCAGTAAAATCTTGGCTTTCAAGTTGTGCTCCTTTAGATGTCTATATATCTTAACCATGGCTACTTTAATAATATCTGCTGCACTCCCCTGTATAGGCGTATTCATGGCTGTGCGCTCGGCAAAAGAGCGCAGATGATAGTTCCTGCTATTTATATCTGGTATGTAGCGACGACGGTTAAGGAGAGTTGTCACATAGCCTGAAAGTTTTGCGGCTCTTATGGTTTCTCGCACATAATCCCTCACACCGGGATAACGGTCAAAATATGCATCAATATATGCTTTTGCCTCCTGATTAGATATCCCTAATCCTTGGGCAAGACCGTAATCGCTTATACCGTAGATAATTCCAAAATTAACAGCCTTTGCCTTTTCTCTAAGGGCTGGTGTCACATCTTCTAGGGAAACTCCGAAAACCTCACTGGCCGTTCTGGTGTGTATGTCCTCTCCCTTAATAAAGGCTTCCATTAAAGTCTTGTCTTCAGAGATATGAGCTAATACCCGAAGTTCTATCTGGGAATAATCCCCAGATAAAAGCACATGTCCCTTTCTATCGGCTGTAAAAACTCCTCGAATGTGTCTGCCCTCTTCAGTTTTTACAGGAATATTCTGCAGATTGGGCTCAGTACTGCTGATTCGGCCAGTGGTGGTCACTGTTTGATTGAAATTGGTGTATATTCTTTCGGTATCCTTATCAACTAAGGCTAAAAGGCCATCTGCATAAGTAGATTTCATTTTCATTAAAAATCTGTATTCCAAAATATTTTCTACTATGGGATGGCTGGGCCGCAATTTTTCAAGAACTTCCGCATCAGTGGAATAGCCGGTTTTTGTTCGCTTAATTACCGGCAAGGACAATTTCTCAAAAAGCACTTCACCTAATTGTTTAGGTGAGTTAATGTTAAATTCCATACCCGCTTGATTGTATATTTCTCCAGTGAGATGCTTGAGTTTTTCACCAAATTTTGCTCCCAGCTCTTTTAGTTTTTCAGTATTTACTTTAATGCCCGTTATTTCCATATCTGCCAAAACCACACTTAAAGGCATCTCCACATGGTAAAAGAGCTTTTCCATTTTGTAGTCTTTTATTTTACTATCAAGGACCTCTTTTAGCTTGTGAAGGTATAGGGTTTTTTCACCTAAGTCTTGGGCATTGTTTAGATTTTTCCCTAAATATTCCATAACCAAGGTTGATATATCGTAGCGAGGCTGTGAAGGCTCCAAAAGGTAAGCTGCCAGCATAGTATCAAACTGGCTAACAAAATCTATGTCCAGCTGCCCTAAAACTTTTCTCAGGAGCTTGCCGTCATGGGCAATTTTATATATGGTGCCATCTTCTAAAATAGATTTAAGCTCTGTCAATAAACTCCTATCATCTAGTACGAGAGGGTCAATAAAGTAACACTTATCTTTTACGGAAAGGTATATGCCCTCTATTTCATATGATTTGGCGTCTTTCAGCTTTGCATCGGCATGGACTGCAATGTGTTTTTCTGCTTTAATCTCTGCTGCTAATTTTTGCAAGTCTTGAGCATTATGGATTTTTACAGGTTTCACAGCTGCCGGCTTGTCCTGAAAGTCTGTTGGCTTTACCCTTTCAATTAAACTGTAAAATTCCAGCTCCCTAAAAAGGTTTATCAAAGTTTCATAATCTGGTTCACAGTAACCTATGTCCTCAAAGCTAAAGTCTAAAGACACATCTGTTACTATTGTGGCCAAATGTTTGCTTACCCTGGCGTCCTCACTGTACTTTTCTAGGTTTTCCCTTAGTTTGCCCTTTAGTTTATCGATATTTTTTAAAACATTGTCAACACTGCCAAATTCTTTGATTAATTTTATTGCCGTCTTTTCTCCGATTCCAGGGACTCCAGGAATATTGTCAGATTTGTCACCCATAAGACCTTTCATATCTGCAATTAGTTCCGGAGATATGCCATACCTTTCTTTCACTTTGGCCGTGTCGTAAATCTCCAATTCAGATATGCCCTTTTTAGTAAGCATGACACTAGTATTTGGAGATACAAGCTGAAGAGCGTCTTTGTCTCCGGTTACTATTACAGAAAAAACACCAGCCTCTTCTCCTTTTTTAGACAGAGTCCCCAAGATATCATCAGCTTCAAAGCCATCTACTTCAAAAAACTTAATGCGGAGAGCATCTAATATATTTTTTAACAAATCAAACTGACCTATCAGTTCCTCTGCAGTTTTTGGTCGTGTGGCCTTGTACGCTGCATATTCAGTATGTCGAAAAGTAGGCCCTTTTTTATCAAAAGCCACAGTAATATAATCAGGTTTTTCCTCCTGCAAAATTCTAAAAAGCATGTTTATAAAACCATATACCGCGTTGGTATGCACTCCCTTTGATGTTCGAAGGGGAGGCAGTGCATGAAAAGCCCTATGAAGTAGACTGTTTCCGTCAATTAATAGCATTTTTCTCATAATCTTCAACTCCTGTATTACTATTATTTCACCAAAAAACATTAAAAACCTGCCTGTTCCATTAAAAAAGCTCTAAATCTTTATGGATTTAGAGCTAACTTGGGTTCTTTTTGTTGAAAAATCTCTTTACAATCAAAAATATAATGCCTAGAATCAGTGCTATGGGCAATAAAGCACCAATAACTTCCGCTAACCATGTCAATATATTTAGCAGAAGATTTATTGCGGCAATAAAGCCTTGTTTAGCTCTTTGCAATAATTCCAGGATAGATATTGTTGCTACTTTTTCTTTCGACGGCTCCTGTTCAATTAAATCAACATTTACTAAGGACATTTCCACCATCTTATCCCATGCAGTAAGTTGACCAGTCAACACTTCTATATCAGTTCTAACCCGATTTAACTCATTTTCAATTCGAAGAATTTCATCAACATTTTTTGCCATATTTAGTATTTCAAGGAGTCTCTCTTCCTGCTTAACCAGATTGCGGATTCTGGCATCTGTATCGTAGTAGGCATCTGTAATATTTTCTCCCCTTGTCTGCTGCTTGGTAACCCTTCCCATGGCTTTAAATTTATCCAGGGCATCATTGAGCTTAGCCTGGGGAATCCTCAAAGCCATATATGCTCTTCGGGGAACATCTGCCGATTTTCCGCCCTGTATTTGGCTATTTTCTATATAACCGCCCATCTCGTCAACTATTTTAACTATTTCATCGATTTTTTCATCGAATTTTTCCACATAAATTGATATATCAGCACTTTTTATTATCTTTTGGCTTCTTTCTTCTGCGGAAAAGGTTTTAAGGCCTGCATCTGCAA
>JAMNZY010000171.1 GCA_023622055.1 Bacillota bacterium | reverse complement strand
CTATTAAAATACTTGCAATATTTGTGCCAAAAAAATTTTTATCGGTGAAGAATGTTTCCAACCTTACATTAAATTGCCATCACAAGAGTTGACATTTTTCCAATTATCACTTCTAAATACGTTATTTGATTATTATTCTTTCAAAATGAAAAGAGGCTGTGATTACAAAAACAGCCTCTTTTGACTAGTGTTGTCTTTATTCATATTTAAACTCTTTGATTTTTCAAATTGAAATATTTTTTCATTCTGCAATATTCCACTCTTTTAACCTTCGCCATAAAGTAGTCTGACTTATTCCAAGTTTTTTGGAGGTTTTCTCTTTGTCGTAGCCTGTTAATTCCAAAGTCTTGCGAATTATAGCCCTTTCCATGTCTTTAAGGCTTCCTCTCAACTCTATTACCGGGCCCTCTATCTCTTTATTGTATATTTTTTTCTCTGGAACTTTTATCATTTCTTTTATATCTTCAGGATAAACTCTACGACCTGCCTTTAATGCTACTAAAC
Source organism: Bacillota bacterium (assembly GCA_023622055.1). Lineage (GTDB taxonomy): Bacteria > Bacillota > Thermosediminibacteria > Thermosediminibacterales > Tepidanaerobacteraceae > DTU063. The sequence continues at coordinate 7,686 of JAMNZY010000171.1, read as the reverse complement.
GCTCTAAAATATTTTCCAGTTCTCTAACATTTCCAGGCCATTTGTAAGAACATAATACATCCAGGACTTCATCACTGATTTCGGGTCTTGGTTTTCTGGTTCTATTGCAAATCTTTTCAAGTAAACGATCTATTAGCAAAGGTATATCTTCGCTTCTCTCCCTCAAAGGAGGTAATGACAGTCTTAGTACATTTAGTCTATAGTACAAATCTTGGCGGAATGTGCCATTTTTAACAGCTTCATCTAAATTCCGATGAGTGGCAGCTATAATGCGAACATTTATGGGAATAACCCTATCGCCCCCTACCCGTATGACTGCTTTTTCTTGAAGGACACGAAGAAGACGGGCTTGCAGTTTCAAAGGCAATTCACCGATTTCGTCTAAAAATATGGTGCCATCATGAGCAAGTTCAAAAAGGCCTTTTTTGCCTCCCTTTCGCGCACCAGTAAAAGCGCCTTCTTCATAACCGAAAAGTTCACTTTCCAAAAGATTTTCGGGAACTGCGGCACAATTTACGGCAACAAAAGGGCCGTTCTTTCGCAGGCTAGCGTTATGAATACTTTGAGCAAACATTTCTTTTCCTGTTCCCGTTTCTCCAGTGACTATCACTGCAGCATCTGCCTGAGCAAATTGCCGCGCCTGATAGATTACTTTTTTAAGTGCTGCAGAACATGTTATGATATCCTCAAAGGTATATTTGGCAACATGCCCTTTTAAATAAAGCTGTCTTCGCACTTTACTCTCAACAGCTTGAAGATGACTTGCATCTTGGAATGTTATTACGGTACCAGTTATTTCATCATTTGTCATCACAGGCACTATATTGTGAACCAGCAAAGAATTTCCCACTCTATGTAGTTCGCCTAAAAGGGGCTTTCTCTTTTCTTGAACTCTTTTTATCGCAAGACTCGGTAGCACTTCACTGGCATGTTGATTTATAAGAGATGTTTTAGACTTGTCTAATATTTGCTCTGCCGCTGGATTTACTAAGGATATCTTGCCATCTGCATCTGTGGCAATAATTCCCTCATAGGTAAAATCCAGTATTGCCTTAAATTGTTCTGCTCTAGCTTTTTCTCTGCGACGCACTGTAACCAGTTCTTGGGCCTCTCGAAGAGCCACACTTATAGATTCCTTACCGGATGTGACCAGCATTGCAGGTAAATCTAGCTTTTTGCTGTAGCGAACAGATACCGCATCACCTACTATTACATCAACTCCCACTCTCTTAGCTTTCTCAATTACATATAATGCGTCTTTTTCATCTTTGATCTCCAGTTCTTCGATTTTTACATCTAATACATTTTCTAAGCTCTTACTGCCATATATAACATTTCGAAATCCTACCACTCCTATGTAATTGCCATATCTTTTAGCACTTGCCACCGCACGGATAATATCATAGGGGCTTACAATTATTTCTACTACTGGCTCATCCAATTGTCTGGATATGGCTGTTGCAGTTCCTCCCCGGCTAATAATGACTTCAGCACCCTTTTCTATAAGTTTTTTTGCAGCTTTAACTCCTTCGTCCAAATCACCCACTGCAATCATAGCATCTACCTCAAGCTCATCACATACCTGCTGAGCTATCTTTGACAATTCAGGGTAGGGGGCCACAATAGCTATATTATATGACATTTTTAAATTCCGCCTCCTCCCTTAATAGCCTTAAAATTTAGACTTTTTTAGCTAAAAAGCCCCATTTCTGGGGCTATCTTTATCTCTTTAATTCTTTTGCAGCATTTACTATATCTTCAGCTGTCAAATTGTAGAGCTTTAATAATTCATCAGGCTTTCCTGACTGACCGAATGTATCTTTGACGCCTATTCTCTTCATCGGTGTAGGCTTTTTCTCCGCTAAAACTTCTGCCACAGCACTGCCGAGACCGCCAAAGATAGTATGTTCTTCAGCTGTTACTATGGCGCCACACTCAGCAGCTTTTAATATTATGTCTTCGTCGATGGGCTTTATGGTATGTATATTAACTACCATTGCATTTATGCCGTCTTTTTCTAAAACCTCTGCAGCTTTTAATGCTTCACCAACCATAATTCCAGTGGCAATAATGGCTACATCGGTGCCTTCTCTCAGAATTTTGCCCTTGCCAATCTCAAATTCATAATCTTCATCAAAAATAGTCTCCACCGCCATACGTCCCAGCCTAAGGTACACTGGTCCTTCATGAAGGGCTGCTGCTCTTATGGCCTTTTTAGTCTCTACTCCGTCGGCAGGACTAATGACAGTCATATTGGGCAATGATCTCATAAGAGCTAAATCTTCTATTGACTGATGGGTTGCACCATCTTCCCCTACGGTAAGGCCTGCATGAGTGGCTGCAATTTTTACATTTAAACTGGGATAACAGATGGAATTTCTAATCTGCTCAAAAGCCCTTCCTGTTGCAAAAACGGCAAAAGTGCTTGCAAAGGGAATTTTTCCACAAGTGGCAAAGCCTGCTGCAGTTGCCATCAGGTCTTGTTCTGCTATGCCCATATTAAAAAACCGCTGGGGAAACTTTTTCGCAAAAACCGATGTCTTAGTTGAGCCTGAAAGATCAGCATCTAAGACCACAATATCCTTTATCTCTTCACCAAGCTCAGCTAAAGCCTGGCCATAGGCTTCACGAGTTGCAATCTTTGTCATCTTCTCTCCTCCTATCTTTTATAAAGTCTCCAGGGCTTCTTTTGCCTGCTCTAAAGTTGGGGCTTTGCCATGCCAATCTACCTGGTTTTCCATAAAAGGCACACCCTTACCTTTTACAGTTTTAGCAACTATGACTGTTGGTTTGCCTTTTACGGTTTTGGCTTCTTCAATGGCTTCCAAAATTTGAACCATGTCATGTCCATCTATATCGATTACATTCCAGCCAAAGGCTTTAAACTTTTCCTGTATGCTTTCAGGCGACATTACTTTTGTAACGGGACCATCAATTTGCAGGCCATTGTAGTCTACAAATGCCGTTAGATTGTCCAGTTTGTAATGGGCTGCCGTCATGGCCGCTTCCCAAATCTGACCTTCCTGGATCTCACCATCGCCCATTAAAACATATACTCGGTAATCTTTATTATCAAGTTTGCCCGCAAGAGCCATGCCATTTGCAGCAGATAATCCCTGACCTAAGGAACCAGTAGTCATATCAAGGCCCGGTGTTACCTTCATATCCGGATGTCCTTGGAGCATTGAACCAGTCTTTCTAAGTTTTAAGAGCTCTTCTTTAGAAAAGAAACCCCTCTCAGCTAAAGCTGCATAAAGGACAGGAGCAGCGTGGCCCTTAGACAGTACAAATCTATCTCTTTCAGGCCATTTGGGGTTTTGGGGGTCCACATTCATCACATGAAAATACAGTGCCGTGACAATATCTGCACTTGACAGCGACCCCCCTGGATGACCTGAACCGGCTTCGGCAACCATTTCAACTATATGGCGCCTAATAGTACGAGCTTTTGATTGAAGTTTTTCTAAAGTCTGGCTTGACACTCCCATCTTGAAAATCACTCCTTTAAAAATTTATTATCATGTATATAATAACTAAAACCTTCCCCTAAAACCTCGTGAACATCGTGGATTATAACAAATGCTCTGGGATCGGTTTCATGGACCACGCTTTTAAGTTTAGAAACTTCAAAGCGGGTTATTACACAGAGTAAGACATTTTTATCTTGACGGGAATAACCTCCCTTGGCACTAAAGAGGGTAACCCCCCTGTCCATTTCCGTCAAGATTTTATCTGATACTTCTTCTGCCTTATCAGATACTATATATACAGCTTTGGCAAAGTTAAAGCCCTCTTGAATTAAATCTATAACTTTGCTGCTGATAAATAGGGAAATCCAAGCGTACATTGCCAGTTCCCAATTAAAAGCTAAGCCGCTTAAGATTATTACAAAAAAATCTATGATTAATATACCCTGACCTACACTTATAGACGGCACAAAATGGTGTAAAATCATAGAAGCTAAATCAGTTCCGCCTGTAGAAGCCCTTGCCCTAAATACAGTGCCAAGGCCTACTCCCAGGACTATTCCACCGTATACGGTAGAAAGGATTAAGTCTTGAGTTGGCACTGGGAAACCCGCTGTAATTTCTGTAAAAACTGAAAAAAGCAGCCCTCCTATTAAAGTTTTTATTCCCACATTCTTTCCTAAAAGAGCAACGGCTGTCAGAAAAAGTGGGACATTAAGGGCCAGCATCGTCCAACCTACCGGCATTTTAAAAAGGTGATGCAGGACTACAGCTATACCGCTAACACCACCAGCTGCCAACTTATTTGGTACAAGAAACATCGAAAGACCCAGGGCGCCAATAAAAGACCCCAGGATTATCTGAATATAATCCAGTATCAGGGTTTTCCGATTCATAAACTCACTTCTCATCTTTTTGTTTTAGTTTTACCTGAAAAGAGACCCTGTATAATTACTTCTATCAAAAAAAGGGGAAGGACTGTCATCCTTTTAAAGCGCCATGGTTGAGTTATAAGTCTGTACAGCCATTCCAGACCTGCCTTTTGCATAAAAACAGGCGCTCTGCTCACATTCCCTGAAAGGACATCAAAACTACCCCCTATGCCCATAGCTACGCGAAATTTTAATCTGTCTCGGTTTTCTATCATAAACTTTTCCTGCTTGGGAAAGCCCATAGCCACCAGTAAAATATCAGGGCTTTTTTCATTTATTATATCAATTATTTTATTTTCCTCATCTTTATTAAAATAACCATGGTAGGTTCCTGCAATATTTATACTGGGAAACATTTCCTTTATTTGCTCTGCTGCCTTTTGTGCCACACCTGGCTTACCCCCTAATAAAAACAGACTTAACCCCTGTTTTTCTGCCATTTTAATTACCTTTAGCATAAAGTCAAAACCTGTAGTTCTCTCTGGAAGTGGGGTGCCCAAAATGCGGGATGCTATTACTACACCGATACCATCTGGCAGACACATGTTGGCACTATTTAACATTTCCAAAAGAGCTCTGTCTTTTCGGGCAGCCATGATTATCTCCGCATTAGGCGTTACTATTACCTTACTGCCATAGTTCTGCAAAAATTCCTCCACCCGCTCACAAGCTTTTTCATAATCAACATGGTCAAGTAAAACACCAAAGATATTTATCCGTTCCCTACCATCTTCTTTCATTGGTTTTCCTCCAATAAATTTACAGCCAGTTGTGCATTTTCTTTTGCCAGCAATTTTAACTCTTCTTTTTTCCCTTGGAGTATTTTTTTGCTTTCAGGTATACTCTTCAAAGCATTTTCCAGCAAATTGCAAAGGGAGATTAAATCCAAATCCCCAGGCCTGCCGGCAGAAGGTTGGTCAACCCGCTTTAGAAAGTATTCCACTTTTGGATCGTAAACAAGGCCCACTAGGGGCACCTCTGTCATGGCACCAAAGATTAAAGCGTGAAGCCGCATTCCAAATATAATATCCATTTTGCCGCACAGCCACAAGACTTCCCTTGGGTCCAAAGGCTCTGAAATAACTCTTGCACTTTCCTTCATTAATTTTATAACTTCTAGGGACTCATAGTAGTCATTGGGGTGTTGCATAGGTAAAAATATAATATCTGCATTGTGACTTTTGACAAGGTAGTCACATGCTTTGGCAATTGTTTCCCTGCTCTTATTTAAATTCCACGGCCTCACTGAAACTCCAATTCGAGGTCGACCCTCAGTAAAGGTTAAATTAAGTTTTTTTAGCAGCTCATATCCCATCTCATCGTCAATGGGCTTAAGTACAAATGCTGGATCTGCAGTAACTATTATAGGGGGTTTAGTGACGCCGAGATTTTCCAGTTCTTTTTTTGATTGTTCATCCCTTACAGTTATAAGATCCACCATATTGCCTACAAGCTTTATCATGCGCTTGTTCATCTCTCTAAAAACCGGCCCTACACCATTGGCATAAAACATCACTTTTTTGTTTAATTTCTTTGCCAAATACAGTATAAATAAATAATAAGGAATGGACCGATTGCTGGTAACATCTTGCAAGAGACCGCCACCTCCGCTAATTACCAGGTCAGCCCTCGATATTTCCCGTATTATCGCAAGGGGACTGGTCCTCTGAACCGCATTTATACCATAATGCTCCATGGTTTTTAAAGGATCCGCCGAAAGGGCCGTAATTTCAATATTACTTTTTAATTTTTTAAGTGAATCTACGATGGCAATCAGTATGGCTTCATCTCCAGCATTGCCGAAACCGTAATAGCCGGAAACCAGTACTCTTTGCATCAATTTTTCTCCTTTTTTCATAGAGATAAATCCCCCTAATTTACAAAAAACCCAGCATCCATAGGCTAATGCCTTTAAGATGTCATGCAACAAAATTTTGGCTGCTAAAAACTCGTGGTCTTAACTCTGTTGGAGAACATCCACGTAAACTTTATGCGTCTTCTCAATCATGGCTGTTGAAGAGAATTTTTGGAAAACCGTCTTTTGAGCTGCAAGGCCAAAGTTTTTTGCCTGTTTTTTATCAGATAATACTTCTATTATCCCTTCAGCTAGATATTTATCATTTCCAGGAGGCACTAAAAGACCATTCACCTTATTTTTTATTATTTCAGGTATTCCACCTGTTTCCGTGGCCACTGCAGGCTTTCCGAGAGCCATTGCCTCAAGCAAGGCGAGGCCCAGGCCTTCGCTTATAGATGGAAGCACAAATACATCAAAATCTGCCTCAAGATTTTCCACATCTTGTCTATAGCCCATAAAAACCACATGGTCTTTTATACCTAGTCTTTTACACATCTCTTTTAAAGATTCTTTAAGGGGCCCTTCCCCTATGATTATGAGACGGGCTGATGGAAAAACTTTTAGCACCTGATAAAAAGCATTTATGGCGTATTCGTAACCTTTTTCAGGCACCAGTCTCGCCACAATTCCCACTATAGGTACGTCCGGTCCTAGACTTAGCTCCTCTCGCAAAGTGCCTTTCACATTTGCAAATTTAGATAAATCTATGCCATTGTAGATTGTAGTTATCATATCTGCAGGCACGCCGCTGTCTATAAGGTCAATTTTCACAGCTCGAGATATGGCGATTATTCGGTCTGTAAAAAGCCTTGAAACACTTCTTGTAATAAGTCTTTTTACAGGTCCTTTTCCACCACTGCTTAAACCGTGCCGAGTCATAACCACTTTACACCCAGAGAGTTTCCCTGCAATACGACCAGCCAGGCTGGCATGAGTATGAACAATATCAATCTTTTCCCGGGAAATAATGTGTCTCAACTCTTCTAGATGTCCAAGGTTTGTGGAACTTTCGCCGCCCTTCAATGCTTTTCCAGTTCTCCTCCGCCAGGACAAGCCACCATTATCTGAAATGAGTCTTGGTCTTGAGAAGATAACAAGTTAAAGAGATATCTGCCGGCACCACCTATATTTGTATCTGTAAGGACATGGAGGACCTTAATCATGACACTTTCTCCTCTGAGACGTTGTTAGTTAAAGTACCAGCTGCAAGGGCTGATATCATGCCTAAAAACATCCAAAAAGCTATGACAATTTTGGGGCTGTACCACACATAATCAAATAATCCATGGAACAGATGTCCTGCTAAAGCTGCAATAATTCCAGTTAAAATGTAAGAAGTTTTGTCTTTATCTTTTAAACGAGTCAGTGCCTGGGACAAGGCTCTCAAAACCATCCAAAGAAGGGCAAAAATTCCTAAAATCCCCAGTTC
>JAMNZY010000213.1 GCA_023622055.1 Bacillota bacterium | reverse complement strand
TGAAAATTCTGAAGGTGCAGAGGCAATTGTCCTGAAAGTAGGTGCATCACCAGTTCCCCATGCAGAAATTTTAAATGTTGTAAAGCCCATCCTAGCTGATGAGGGAATTGAACTTGAAATTGTGGAATTTGCCGATTACAATCAACCTAATTTAAGGCTGGCAGATGGAGATTTGGATGCCAACTACTTCCAGCACATTCCCTATTTAGAGAGTTTCTCTAAAGATCATAAGCTGGATTTAACATATACAGCTAAAGTCCACATCGAACCAATGGGTGTGTATTCTGAAAAAATCAAAGACATAAGTGAGCTTAAAGATGGTGCTGAGATTGCAATTCCCAATGACCCAACTAACGGTGGAAGAGCTTTGATACTCTTGGAACAAGCAGGCCTTTTAAAACTCAAAGAGGGTGTTGGCATAAGCGCAACAGTTTATGACATAGTTGAAAATCCTAAAAACATAAAAATAACCGAATTAGAAGCTGCCACACTGCCAAGGGTTTTAGGGGACGTAGATGCAGCTGTTATCAATTCCAATTATGCTCTAGAAGCCAAATTGGTTCCCACTGAAGATGCATTAGTCCTTGAATCTCCCAAAGACAATCCCTACGTAAACATTCTGGCTGTCCGCAAAGGGGATGAAAACAGAAATGAAATCGTTAAACTTTCAGAGGCACTAAATTCTCCAGAAGTTAAGAAGTTTATTGAAGAAGAATATAAAGGTGCCGTAATACCGGCTTTTGAATAAGTTATAAACTGAGCAAAACAATTTTAGGTGAAGGTGAAAAATTTACTTTTTCACCTTCACCTATTAAATTTTGGATACAATAGATTCGGAGTGATTTTATGACAAGCCTCATAAAAATAGGAGTAATTGCCGGCACACCTGTCGACACTCAGATGGGTGTTGACTTTGTAAAAAAAGAGGGTTTTGAAGCTGTAGGCTATGCAACTGCCAGCAGTCCTGAAGAGCAAAACCGTCTTCAGTTTTTAGAGCCAAAATATCTTACGCTTAAGGTTTTAGATATTATCAAGGATTTTGAAAATCAGGGTATATACCGCATCATGATCTACTGCAATTCCCTGTCAGCAGCAGTAGATATTCAATATATACGCAGCATGCAGCCAAAATCCCTAATAGTAACACCCCTTGATATCTACCAAAATCTCGCCACTAAGTACAAAAAAATTGTCCTGTGGGCCGCCAATGGTCAATGTCTTTCTGCCATTGAACATATCTTTTACCAGCAGAACCCTTCTATAGATATTATGGGTGTGTCCATGCTGCCAGTAATAAAAGCGATAGAGGAAGGGGAGCCACCTAAAACCATCATTGAAAAGTTTGACTTATTTTCCTTATGTATAGAAAAGTTTAAACCCCATTGCCTGATTTTAGGCTGCACACACCTGCCATATCTTCAAACAGAACTTTTTAAAGGCCTCAGTGTCCCTATAATCGATCCTGCAAAAGAAATGTTGGAGTTTTTAACCACATCTAATCCAGGTTAGGCCTTTCTTTTTTTGAATAAGCCTTTTATTTTATCAATTAAGCTCCTTTTCTCCAATACTACATAAGAGCCGAAAGGATGTCTTGGAACTAAAATTGCTCCAATTGAATTTATTCCCTTTGGAAATGCATTTAGTGTTAATTCTTTAGTTTCACCTTTTGTCGTAATTACCGTCATCCATATGTAAGTGGGATACTCTGATAATACTTCCTGAATCCTTCCAGGCCCATCCAGATCTCTGCCATTTATGGATAGAATAATATCTCCAGGACTTAAACCTATTTTTTCTGCTGGCGAATTTTTTACCACATCTAAAACCATCTCACCTTTTTCAGGTGGCATAAATAATGGCTTATTTGCCTGTTCAGATTTTTTTGTGGAAATAATTAAAAATTCATGGGCTGCTGGGGCAAAAATCGCTGCAATATATGCGAAGGGTCTGTACCTGGATGCCAAAATTGAAAGTACAAGGAGCATGATGCTAAACAACAGCAAATTTAGGGCTGAGGATTTGCAGCGATTTTTGGGAGTTTTGGTAAGGGCTATGTCCCCATACCCCAATGCCGCCACCACCGGCAGCATCAAGTATATAGCCTGATTGCCTTGTAAAATATGGGCAGGAGGCTTTATCATTGGCCACCAATCGGGCATTTGAACTACATCCACAGTAGGAAAATCTCCCGTAATGATAGTCAACAGCATAATGGGGACAGGCCAGAACTCCTGTAGTGAAAATCCTCCAATGACACCGTATTTCTTGTCCTTTATAAATACCGGTGTCGCATTAATATGTCCGGCAAAATATATTAAAACACTTTCCACAAAATGAAGGACTGCCACAAGACCCATGAGGCCTGCCACATCAATTCTTATTAAACCTGTAAGCAGGGAAAAAAGGGCAACTATACCGCCGGCATAAGAGAAACACATTAAGTGGGGGTCAATAAGGGCCAAAAGTAATGCCAATGGCCACACATACATTAAGCCGGCTTCAGTTATGCTTATGCCAAGTAATATAACTATTAAACTACCCAATACTCCACCAAGTATACCGTAAAGTACTGCAAAAAGAGTCTTTTCTCTGGGGCTAATTTTTTCAGTTCCAAATAAATTTTTTTCCAAGGATGCTGTCCTCTGGTATTGACTCCAAACGATGAAAATAACTAACCAAAAAAATGGATTCATAAAAGCTGATGGTATGCCATGTAAAATTAAAATGAGAATTTTTCCAAAGGGAAACACACTTATCGCTCCTTGATTCCCGTTTCGGGAGATTTGAAGATTTCAAGGGCTTTTAACAGCTGAAGGTCTTTCTCTCTAGGCACGTTAAAAATACTAGTCTCTTTATCCAGCTCAACCTCTATATCCGGTTCAATACCTATGCCGTCTATACATCTGCCACTGGGCATGTAGTACTTGGCAATTGTCAATTTCATGCCAGTTTTGTTCTCAAAGGGCTGAATTTCTTGGACAGAGCCTTTGCCAAAGGTCTTTGTGCCCACCAAAATTCCGGCTTTATGGTCTTTAACTGCCCCGGCTACGATTTCCGCTGCACTGGCACTGTTTTCGTTTATAAGTACAACTAAGGGCACTGAAATTTTATCGCCATCAGAGTAATATTCTTCCAATCTATTTTTATTCCTATCTTCAGTGTAAACGATAATTCCTTCTCCCAATATTTCATCTGCTATAAGCACTGATTCATAAAGGGAACCTCCTGGATTGTTTCTAAGGTCCAAAATTAAACCTTTTATCCCTTTATTTATCAAACTGTCCAGGGCAGATTTAAACTCATCATAAGTTTTAGAATCAAAAGATGTAATTTTAATATATCCGATATTGTCGTCAAGCACTTCGTAGTTTACTGTAGTTACCCGAATGTCATCTCTAGTCAATTGGAATTCTAACAATTCCTGCTCATCGCCTCTTTTTACATACACTGTCACTTGTGTGCCCTTTTTGCCTCTTAAAAGCCTGACGGCGTCATCAAGGCTTTTTCCGGTCAAATCCACATCATCCACCTTAACTATGACATCTCTAGGTAAGATGCCTGCTTTGTAAGCAGGAGTCCCTTCAATGGGAGAAACTACTATAATTTCCCCAGTGTTCTCATCTACGCTTAATACTATCCCTACTCCCCCGAAAGAACCGTCTAAAGCTGTAATAAAATCTCGAAATTCCGATTGATTCATAAAAACAGAGTAAGGGTCACCAAGGGCCTCTACCATTCCTTTGATAGCACCTTCAATGAGTTTTTCAGTATCCACATCATCTATATATTTACTTTTTATTAGTTTCATCACATCTGAAATGGGCTTTAAAAGCTCTATATCAGATTGGTCAGTTACTGTAGCAGCCACTATATCTTCGGCATCTGTGTTTCTGTAAGAAGAAGTTTTTCCTAAATTAATTCCAATAAAAAACGAAAGCAGCGATACTGCTAAACACAATATCGCTACTTTTAACAAAGGTCTTCCCTGGTAATTTCTCATATATATTCCCACCTAGCTAAGTATTTAGTATTTACCATTATAACACTTATTTTAACCAATTCCAAGGGTTAACGTATTCTCCATCTCTTATTATGCTAAAATGAAGGTGGGGACCTGTTGACCATCCTGTACTGCCAACCAAGCCGATTTTGTCACCTTTTAAAACCTTCTTGCCTACCCCTACCAGAATTTTGGAAAGATGGGAGTACTGAGTTGAAATGCCGCCACCATGGCTCACTATAATTGTAAGTCCATAGCCTCCATAGGACCCTGCAAAAATTACTTCACCATCGTCAGCTGCCAGCACATCTGCTCCCGTGGGTGCTGCAATGTCGACCCCGTCGTGAAAACGTCTAGTCTTGAAAATAGGGTGTATGCGCCAGCCAAAGTCTGAGGTTACTGTCTTAGAGCTGGGCACCGGCCAACGGAACACTCCTGTTCCAAAAAAGCCCTTTTTGTTTTGCATTTCCCAGGCAAGAATTTGGCGGCGAAGATTTTCTGAGTCTTTCTGAAGCTTGGCCACTTGAAGCTCGTACTCTTTTTTTTGCTCTTCAAGTTGTGCCATCAACCTCTGGCGATTTCCACGATAAGCTACTATCTGTGCTCGTCTCGCATTTATAGTGTCCCGCTGAGCAGCTATTAGTCTTTGTTGTTCCTCTAATTCTGCCTTTTTCTTTGCCACTTCTTCCTGTCTAACTTTAAACTCAGCAAGTAAGTTTTTATCAGCTTCTATAATCCGCTGCACCATATCAAGTCTCGTTAAAAAATCTGAAAAGCTGGAAGAACCTAATATGACTTCTATGTAATCAACAGGGCCTGTCTTATACATAGTCCTCAATCGGACATTTAAATCATCTTGTTGTTCTTTTACTCGTTCTTCTGCATCCTTGAGTTCTTTCATGGTATTTGTCAGTTTTGCTTGAGTTTCCTTAAGCTTTGCTTCGGTGGCAGCTAACTCTTTTTGTGCCTCATTTAATTTCTGGTCCAATTCTACAATCTCTTGAGCCACATTTTTCTTCTCTTGATCCACTTGCTTAAGGGTATTTTTCAGCTTTTCAAGCTGATTATTTATGATATTTTGTTGTTTCCGTAAATCATCAATTTCGCCGGCTACAACAGGTGAAGTTATCACAGTTATCATCAATAACAGCAAAAGGCCAGCAACTAGTTTCTGCTTTATCTGGTTCATCTTCTTCCTCCTCTCAGGTCTAGACTTTCAAAAACCGCTTTATGGAAAAACTACTGCCAAAGGCTCCAATTAGCATGCCGATACCTAAAAATCCTAAAGCATAATTATAAAATTCTTCTATTGGCAGCAGAGCTATCATCGGGAGGTTTATTTTAACTGTAATAAATAGGTAGTTGTAAGCTACGGCTAAAATTCCTATAGCCAGTGATGAACCAATCAATCCCAGTACCATGCCTTCTATTAAGAAAGGCCAGCGCACAAACCAATCGGTGGCACCAATGTACTTCATAATGCTGATCTCTCGGCGGCGGGCAAATACCGTCAGCCTAATGGTATTAGAAATGATGAATATTGAAACGGCGGCAAACACAGCCATAATTACCATGCCGATTATTCTCATCCAGTAAATGATATTAAACAGTTTTTCGACAATGCCCTTGCCGTATTTTACTTCTTCAATTCCCACAAATCGCTGTATTTTTTCGGCAACAGTTCCTACTTCATGGGGATCATTTACTTTTATCCTAAAGGAATTGGGAAGAGGATTTTCAATGCCCTCTAAAAGCTCCCTTCCCACTTGTTCCTTAAATTCTTCAATGGCATCTTCCTTGGAAATAAATTTTACTTCCTTAACGCCTTCTATGGCCCCTATACTTTTATTTAGCTCAGAAATACCTGCTTCATCTACGGAATCTTCCAAATATGCCGTAATCTCCACTTGTGACTCTACATCTTTTAAAATGTAGTCAAAATTCACGGAAAGAAGCAGGAAAGAGCCGAAAATAATAAGAGCAGATGCAACAGCCCCGATGGAAGCGAGGCTCATCCATCTGTTTCTTATAAGGCTGGTAAAGGATTCTTTGAAAAAGTATTTTATGGTCCTTAGCTTCATTTGCTATATGCTCCTCTCTCCTCATCCCTTACCAAACTGCCTTTTTCCAGCTGTATAACTCTTTTTTTCATAGTGTCAACCAATTCCCTAGCGTGGGTTGCAACTATTATCGTAGTTCCCCGTTTATTGATATCATCGAGATAATTCATGATATCCCAGGAAGTATCTGGATCCAGGTTGCCAGTGGGCTCATCGGCTACCAAAATGTCAGGATTGTTTACTAAAGCCCTTGCCAATGCCACTCTCTGTTGTTCTCCTCCAGAAAGTTCAGAAGGTTTAGCATTGGCTTTATGGAATAAGCCCACTCTCTCTAAAGTTTGAGGGACTTTCTTTCTAATGTCTCTTGTGCTTGCTTCAACTACTTCCATTGCAAAAGCTACATTCTCATAAACAGTTTTTTCAGGAAGTAGCCTAAAGTCTTGAAACACTATGCCTATACGGCGCCTTAAATAGGGCACCTCTCTGTGTTTCAGTCTCGTTATATTTTTTCCGGCGAAAAAAATTTGTCCTCTTGTTGGCACTTCTTCTCGAAAAATAAGCTTAATCAGTGTAGACTTACCAGCACCGCTGGGACCAACAACAAAGACAAATTCTCCTTTTGATATTTTTAAATTTATATCTTTAAGGGCCACTTGACCCCCTGGATATATTTTCGTAACCCCATACATCTCAATCAATGTAATCACTCCGCAGCCACAGTTTCATATATTTTTAAACTTCGACGTATATACTGAAAATCCTTCAATAAATTTCTTTTAAATCTATAATTTCTCATACTTCGTGGGTATTATAAACATATCATCAGTTATAGCTTATTCTCAACATTAAAAAAACCTTTTCAGACAGCCTTACTAAACATAAAAGGTTATATCTAGACAAGATTTTTACTTTTTCACAAAAAACAATATACTTCCCACATTACGGCAGAAAAAAAGGTTAAAAAAGTCACGGGGAGTTTAAATATAAACTCCCCGTGACAGGTGTCTCTTTCACTTATCTGCGACTTAGTATTCTTTCTCGAACTTGTTCAGGAATCATATCACCTACAGTTCCAGTGGCAAGGCAGATATAGGTATCTGATGCACCGTAATATACTAAAATTTCATCATCCACATCAAGAATTTCCTTATCTTCTGCGGGAACGGCTCCACAGGTAAAGACCACATTTGGCACCCAATATTCGTCTTTTTTGCCTATCTCATATTGGGTTTCAGGAGACAATGTGGCATTTGGCGAACGGTATAAAAGCCGTCCGGGATCTTTTAGATCTGCCAGCATTACACCTAGGCGATATACCATGTCTTGGTCAACACCGTGGTATATTAGCAGCCAGCCGTAACGAGTTTTTATAGGCTGGGCACCGGCTCCTATTTTCAGGGAGTCCCACATCATTCCAGAGCGGGGTCCCATAATTATCTTGTGACCGGTTTTAGGCCATGGGAATGCCAATTCATCGGAATAGGCTATCCATATACTTGGTTCAATTCGGTGATATAGGACATACTTGCCATCAATTTTTTCAGGAAAAAGTATGGCATCTTTGTCCCAAAGCCCTGGAAAAGCAAGGCCCCGCCTTTTCCAGCGATCAAATTTTCTATTTAGAAAATCCTCTACAGAGATAGAAGCTGCGGCAATTTGTGCCACTACGCCGTCATAAGCAGTATATAACATGAAGATTTCATCATCTATTATTACAGTCCTGGGGTCTTCGCAGCCTTTTTTTTCTTCTTGGATTTCCGGTACAAATATTGGATCTTTTAATCTTTCGATAATTTTGTAGCCATCTGATATTGCAAGACCAACCCGTGATATTTCATCATCTCC
>JAMNZY010000082.1 GCA_023622055.1 Bacillota bacterium | reverse complement strand
ACCAGCATATACCACGATGCCGTTGTCAATATGGGGTTCATATTCTTCCCGCTCTTCGATGGTGCACTGGTGCAAATCCAAATCCTCATATGTAGCAAAGCGCTGACATACTTGTTTGCTCAAATCACCATAGGGCATGGGATGGCGTATTGCCACAACTTTTTTGCCATTTTCCTTAAAGTATTTGCAAACAGCCCGAGTAGTTTGGCTTTTTCCCACACCGGTTCTTGTGGCACAAATGGAAATTACGGGCTTCGTTGATTTTATTGAAGTATTTTTTGGCCCCATTAATCGAAAATCAGCACCGGCAGCCAGAACTGTTGAAGCCTTATGCATCACATCTTCATGGGATATATCGCTGTAGGCAAAAACCACCTGATGGACATCGTGTTCTTTTATTAAATCTTCCAGCTTGTCTTCCGTATGAATTGGTATTCCTTCAGGGGGGTACAACTTTCCTGCCAAAACCCCGGGATATTTTCTCCCTTCGATATTTGGGATTTGTG
This sequence comes from Bacillota bacterium, assembly GCA_023622055.1. Lineage (GTDB taxonomy): Bacteria > Bacillota > Thermosediminibacteria > Thermosediminibacterales > Tepidanaerobacteraceae > DTU063. The sequence continues at coordinate 1,802 of JAMNZY010000082.1, read as the reverse complement.
TAGCTGTAAAGGCCACCACTTCATAGAGGTCATTGTCTCTAAAATACGTATTAAATACATGAAAATCTCTTCCAGCTGCACCCATAATTATAGTTTTAATCTTCACGTAAAAACCTCCCAATTGCTTATTTTAGTCTAAAAACACGTCCCATCTATGAACATGAAATCTTATAAACATGAAATCTTATAAAACTATTATACACCTATGTTATAAAAATGCAATATATATGTATAAATATTCATTGATAAATTTAAAACTTTTTTTATAAAGGTTCCACTGACAAAGGGTTCTTTGGATTTTTTGTTTCACACAATTTTGGTAAATAAATTGATTATAAATGCAGCCAGGCCTGCAGCCACCAAAGGACCAACTGGTATCCCACCAAAAAAAGCAGTGCCTACAATAGTGCCAAAAAGCAGCCCTATCATCACTTCAGGGCTGTTTTTCATTAGTTCTACACCACTTTTAGCCATTACCGAAGACAGAATGCCGATGATAAAGGATATACTGCCACTAAAGGTAAAAAGACTTCTGTAAAGGTCTTGGGTCAGAATATGCCCTTGGGAAAAGGGAATCATAACGCCTATTACCAGCAAAATTACCCCCACATCCAGAATAACTTTTTGAGCAGAAGAAGATGTGGGCATTAAGTTTAAGATGGAAAAGACCAGGAGGACGCCGGCGGATATGTATATAAGTCGATTTTTACTCAATAACCCCAGGACGAAGATTAAAAAAATCAGAGAATATGTTTTCAAATTGCCACCTCCAAAAGGTTTAGGACATTTACTAAAACTTATTAATATAAACGAAAAAAAATTCACAATTTCCTGTCCTAAAAAATACTATGGTATGAGATTTACTTTTTGGAGGGTGATGGGATGGTTTGTTTCAAAAATCAAAGGGTTGTTGCTGCTGTGCTTCTTGTGTCTCTTGTTTTAACACTCTTTATTTCAGGATGTGGGCAAAAAAGTGTACAAGAACAGGTGGGTGGTAGGGAACAGCAGCTTATGAAAATTCGTGTGGCAAAGCAATTTGGATTGGTGTATGCGCCCCTTATGGTGGCGGAGAAAATTGACTTTTTTTCCAAATACGGACTAAAGGTTGAGTGGCTTACCTTAGGTTCTGGCGGAGCTGTCAGGGAAGCTATGGCTTCCAATGAACTGGATGCGGCATTTATGGGGATTCCTCCATATCTCATAGGCTGGGATAAGGGACTACCGGCTAAAATTGCAGCAGGATATTGTGTAATGCCAGTATCTTTGGTTACCTATGATGACAATATTAATGGTCTGAAAGACATTAAACCAGAACACAAAATAGCGGTGCCGTCTCCAGGCAGCATACAGCATATATTGCTGTCCATGGCCTTGGAAAAAGAATTGGGAGATCCCAATGCCTTAGATGACAATTTGGTTGCTCTCCCCCATCCGGATGGAGCTCAGGCAATGCTTGCCAAAAAAGATGTAGTGGCACATTTTACTACACCGCCATACCTTTTTGAAGAACTGGAGCAGCCTGGCTACAAGGTTATCCTAGACGGATTTGAAGCTTTTGGGCAGGATTTTAACTTCAATGTGGCATTGGTAACAAACCATTACCATGACAACAATCCCATAGGTTATGCAGCTTTTGTACAGGGTCTAAATGACGCCATGAATTGGGTAAATGAAAACAAGGAAAAAACAGCAGAACTCTTGGCTCCAGAGTTTAAGATTGAAAAAGAAAAGCTGCTGAAATACTTAACTGCGGAAGGAGTAAACTTTACTACGGCTCCATACGGATTGATGGGCTTTGCAGA
>JAMNZY010000081.1 GCA_023622055.1 Bacillota bacterium | reverse complement strand
CCAGCGGCAATAAAGCAGCTTCAAGTGGTAGGAGAAAAACTAAACTTACCTGTATTTACCATGGGTCAGCAAGATCCTGTGGATATTTCCAAAGCTTCCCTTGAATATGCAAAAAAACACAATTACAATGTGGTTATAATAGACACGGCAGGTCGCTTGCATATAGATGATGAATTGATGGATGAGCTGTCCAACATAAGCCAAGCTGTAAATCCCAGTGAAATACTGTTGGTTGTAGATAGTATGACAGGTCAGGATGCAGTAAATGTAGCTGAGGAATTTAACAGAAGACTTGCCCTTACAGGCCTTGTACTGACCAAATTAGATGGTGACAGTCGGGGTGGTGCTGCCCTTTCCATTAAGGCAGTTACAGGTTGTCCCATAAAATTTGTGGGTATGGGTGAGAAACTAGATGATCTGGAAGTTTTCCACCCTGATAGAATGGCCTCTAGAATTCTTGGAATGGGTGATGTCTTAACTCTCATAGAAAAAGCAACTCAAGATTTAGACTTAAAAAAAGCAAAAGAACTGCAGGAAAAACTAAAAACCCAGTCCTTTGATTTAAATGATTTTTTAGAACAGATCTCACAAGTTAAGAAAATGGGTTCCTTTGACCAAATACTGAATATGATACCTGGCTTTTCCCACCAAAAATTAAAGGGTGTAGAATTTGATGACAGAGAGCTTGTTCGAGTAGAGGCCATTATAAATTCAATGACTCCAGAAGAAAGAAGCAATCCTTCAATCATAAATGGCAGTCGCCGTAAGCGCATAGCTTTAGGCAGTGGTTGTTCTATACAAGATGTAAACCGACTGCTTAAGCAATATAATCAAACTAAAAAACTAATTAAACAGTTTACAGGGATGGAAAAAGGCCGAAGAAAAAGTAAGCGCAGATTTCCCTTTTTCGGCTTGTAGAAGGAGGTGAGAAAATGGCGGTAAAAATAAGATTAAAAAGAATGGGTGCTAAGAAAAAACCTTTCTATAGAGTGGTTGTAGCCGATAGCCGTATGCCAAGAGATGGCAGATTTATTGAGGAGATAGGCTATTACAATCCATTGACAGATCCAATCCAAGTAAAAATTGATGAAGAAAAGGCTATTGATTGGCTTAAGAAAGGAGCCCATCCCACAGATACTGTAAAGTACTTGTTTAAACAACTTGGGATATTGGGCGATAATAAAAAGACAGAAGAGTATCAGTCTGAAAGTTAATCCTAATCCCCTATAAATCATTAATTGTAACTTAAAAGGAGGAAGTGTCTGTGATAGAATTAGTGGAATACATTGCAAAAGCCTTGGTGGATCATCCAGAAAACGTAAGTGTCAATCAAGTAGAAGGTGAACAGTCTGTCATATTAGAGCTGAAAGTAGATCCTGAAGACATGGGAAAAGTTATTGGCAAACAGGGCAGAATAGCTAAGGCCATCCGCACAGTGGTTAAAGCAGCGGCCGCCAAGGAAGGCAAAAGAGTCGTTGTAGAAATCATATAGTCGTTAGGGGGTGGTGTGTGACCTACCCCTCTTTAGAACCTTATGATCTTCAAAGGAGAAATAACCTTGAGGGATAAAGAAAAACCTATTACTGTAGGTAAAATCATTTGTCCTTGGGGTGTTCGGGGTCAAGTTAAAGTTGAACCTTTAACTGACGATCCAAAGAGATTTAAAGCTTTACCTGAAATTTTTATAGAATTTGCCGATAGTACTGTATTTTATTCAATTGAATCTGTGATTTTTTTAAAGGATTATTTTCCTGTTTTAAAGTTAGAAGGTGTGAATTCGAGACAAGAGGCAGAAGCTTTAAGAGGGCATTATATTAAAATTCCAAGAAAATATGCCGTAAAACTGCCAAAAGGCCACTACTTTACATGTGACATTATAGGGCTTGAGGTCTTTGATGAGTCTGATACTTACATAGGGACTGTCAAAGACGTACTCCAGACTGGAGCCAATGACGTATATATTGTTGAGACACAAGACAAAAAGGAAGTCCTCATTCCAGCTATTCGGCAAGTTGTTCAAAAAATTGACTTGGAAAATGGCAAGATGATGATCACACCGCTGGAAGGGATGTTGTAATGCTTAAAATATATATTTTAACACTTTTTCCTGAGTTTTTTGAAAGCCCTTTTAATGTCAGCATAATAAAGCGGGCCATAGACAATGGTTTGATACAAATCGAATTGATAAACATAAGGGATTTTTCACGGGACAAGCACAAGAAAGTTGACGATTATCCTTATGGCGGTGGCAGCGGGATGGTTATGAAACCTGAACCAATATTCGAAGCAGTAGAATACGTTGATGAAAAAATCGGCAGCAAAAATCGCAGGGTAATACTGCTTTCTCCACAAGGGAAAGTCTTTAACCATTCCATGGCGCGGAATTTATCTAAGGAAGCAAATCTCGTTTTTATTTGCGGCCATTATGAAGGTATAGATGAAAGAGTAAAGACACTTGTCACCGATGAAATTTCCATAGGGGATTTTGTCTTGACTGGTGGCGAAATTCCTGCCCTGGCCATAGTAGACGCTGTGGCAAGATTTGTGCCTGGTGTCTTAGGCAGCAGTCAGTCGCCAGAAGAAGAATCTTTTTGCAATGGGCTTTTAGAATATCCCCAGTACACAAGGCCCAGAGTATACAGAGGTCTTAAAGTGCCAGAAGTGCTTCTTTCCGGCAACCATAAAGAAATAGAACTTTTCAGGCGTAAAGAAGCGCTAAAGAGGACACGGGAGAAAAGACCTGACTTATTTCAAGAACTTGAGCTAACTGATTTAGACAAAAAGTTGTTGGATTTACAATAATATAGCTAAAACTTTCTTGTTGATTGTCAGCAAAAGTCCTTTATGTTATAATACTTTTATCGTAGCTGAGATACCTATATATTGTGCAGAAGGAGGGAATAGAGATGGATTTACTAACTCTTGTAGAACAGGAACAAATAAAGAAAGATATCCCTGAGTTCAGACCGGGAGATACTGTAAGAGTCCATACAAAGGTTGTGGAAGGCAACCGTGAGAGAATACAGGTTTTTGAAGGCACTGTCATTGCCCGAAAAGGCGGTGGCTTAAGAGAGACTTTTACAGTTCGCAAGATATCATATGGTGTAGGTGTTGAGAGGATATTTCCTGTTAACTCGCCTCGTATAGATAAAATCGAAGTTGTAAGGAAAGGGAAAGTACGTCGGGCAAAACTGTACTACCTGAGAAAATTAAGAGGTAAAGCTGCAAGAATAAAGGAGAGGGACTGATAAGGTCCCTTTTGTTATTTTATCAGGAGGTGTTCTTATGGACATACAATGGTATCCCGGTCATATGGCAAAGACGAAAAAAATTATAAAGCAGAATCTAAAGTTGGTTGATGTGGTATTAGAGTTAGTTGATGCTCGGGCTCCCCTTAGCACACATCTTCCTGATATTAATAGTTTAATAGGTAATAAAGATATTATTACAGTATTAAACAAAGCGGATTTAGCAGATAAGGAAGTTACTGAATTGTGGATAAATTTCTTTGAAAGCCAGGGAAGGGGAGTTGTCGCAGTTGATGCTCTTAGGAAATCGGGCTTTAAAAAACTTTTCAGTTTGATTGACAATACAAAGAAAAGGACCATGTTGGGCCCAAAGCGCTGCATGATCATCGGCGTTCCCAATGTGGGCAAATCTTCTTTAATGAATCAAATGGCAAGAAGAAAAAGTGCCAGAACTGCTGATGTACCAGGCACAACTCGCAGCAAAATGTGGCTGAAAGTCAGCCACCGCTTGGAACTCCTTGATACACCGGGAGTCTTGTGGCCGAAATTTGAGGACAAGGCTGTAGGCATAAAGCTTGCCTTATTGGGCTGTATAAAAGAGGAACTGCTAGATTTGCACAGGCTCGCATTTATTCTCATAGAGTTTTTATCAATATATTATCCTGATAATCTTAAATCAAGATACGATGTAGATATTAATATCCCTCCTGAAAAGATTTTAGAGAAAATTGCACAGAGTCGCGGATTTTTGCTAAGTGGCGGAACCTATGATATAGAAAGGAGCGTTAAAACTTTAATAAGTGAATTTAGACAGGGGAAATTAGGGGCTATATCCTTAGAAAGGCCAGAAGAAAAAGAAGGATTCTGGGCCAGTTTATCGAATCAAGATATTGTTTAAGGGAGGGATAGGTATAATGGATTTGGAAAAAGAGCAAGCCAGGCTTTGCAAGTTATACGATTATGAGAGGAAATTAAAGGAAAAAGGTTATACTTTGGTGGCAGGAGTAGATGAAGCTGGTCGCGGCCCTTTAGCTGGTCCTGTGGTAGCGGCAGCTGTAATTCTCCCTTTAGATACGCAGATAATCCATTTAAAGGATTCAAAAAAAATAAGTGAAAAGAAGCGGGAAAAGGTTTATGAAAGTATAAAAAACAGTGCCATAGCTTTTGCTTATGATGTAATAGATGTCCAGTACATAGATAACCACAATATTTTAAATGCAACTTTCGCCGCAATGAAAAATGCAATCAACAAACTTCCTGTAAAACCAGATTATGTTTTGGTGGATGGACATGAAATACCTGATATAGATATTCCTCAGGAGGCCATAATAAGTGGCGATGGTACTTGTGCTTGTATTGCTGCTGCATCAATTGTAGCAAAAGTTGAAAGAGATAAGATTATGAGAGAGTATGACTTAATGTACCCACAATATGGGTTTTTTAAAAACAAGGGATATGGCACAAAAGAACACATAAATTCCATAAAAAAATACGGTTTTTCTCCAATTCACCGCAAGAGTTTTTCTATCAAGGGGTTGAATATGTAAATTGAACAATAGAAAGCTCGGTACAATAGGAGAAAAGCATGGGGCTAAATATTTAAAAAATAAAAATTACAAGATACTTCAATTAAATTTTCAATGTCCTTATGGGGAAATTGATATTGTAGCAAAAGATAAAAATACTCTCGTGTTTGTGGAAGTGAAAACTAGGAGGTCTACCCATTTTGGTAAAGGCATGGAAGCTGTAAATTTTTATAAACAGCAAAAGTTGAGGAAAACAGCTTTGTATTACATTAACGAGAAAAAACCTGTCTTTTCTAGCATTAGGTTTGATGTAATAGATATACTGATACAAAATGAGCATGAGATTAAGATAGAACACATTGAAAATGCCTTCTAAGAGGTGATCTCATGTTAGCCCAAGTCAAAAGTTGTTCAATATACGGCCTGGAAAGTTTTTTAGTTGATGTAGAGGTTGATATTTCAAGCGGTCTTCCTGCTTTTGACATAGTGGGCCTGCCAGATGCAGCTGTCCGGGAGTCTAGGGAACGGGTTAGAGCAGCCATCAGAAATCAAAAATTTGATTTTCCAATAAAGAGGATTACGCTAAATCTGGCACCGGCAGATATACGAAAAGAGGGGCCTCATTTTGATTTGCCAATAGCAGTAGGAATTTTAGCTGCAACTGGTCAATTGCCGGTAGAAGCTTTGAAAGACTATGCCATTATTGGGGAACTGTCTTTAGATGGGAAAGTTAGACCTGTAAATGGTGTTTTGCCAATGGCTATTGAAATAAAAGTAAAGGGATTAAAAGGTGTTATAGTCCCTTTGGAAAACGTCGAAGAAGCTTCAGTGATAGAGGGCATAAACGTAATAGGAGTCACTTCTTTAAGTGAGGCAGTAGGATATTTTAATGGTCAGTTTAAACCAAAGAATCATAGAAGAAAAGACAGTATAAAAAAGAATACTGAAACTTTTGATGGAGATTTTTCCGAAGTAAAGGGGCAGGAAAATTTAAAGCGATGTCTTGAAATAGCGGCGGCAGGGCATCACAATGTGGCTATGATAGGCCCTCCCGGTTCTGGCAAGACGATGATAGCGAGGCGAATTCCAACGATTTTGCCTTCAATGACTTTTGAAGAATCTCTAGAACTGACCAAAATATACAGCATAGCTGGTTTATCACCATACAATCTCCACTGTAGGAATGGTAGGTGGTGGCCGCATCCCCAAACCGGGAGAGATTACTTTAGCTCATAATGGGGTGCTTTTTTTAGATGAACTTCCTGAGTTTCCTAGAGATGTATTAGAACTTTTGCGGCAGCCTCTCGAGGACGGAAAAGTAACAATTGCCCGGGCGAATGCCACTATTACATATCCGTCTAAATTCATGTTAGTTACTGCCATGAATCCGTGTCCTTGTGGGTTTTATGGGGATCCTTTTCATGAGTGCAGCTGTGTCCTTGTGGGTTTTATGGGGATCCTTTTCATGAGTGCAGCTGCCCGCCTCATCAAATTAACAAATATCTATCAAAAATCTCAGGTCCTTTAATGGACAGAATAGATTTACAGTTACAAGTGGCCCCTGTAAAATATGCTGATTTGGAAGGGCCCAGCACCACTGATTCTCAGACCATCAGAAAGCGAGTTGAGGCTGCAAGGTTAATGCAACTAGAAAGATACAAAGGGCAAAAAATTCACTGCAATTCACAGCTTTCTCCAAATCTCATACATAAGTACTGCCAATTAGATAAAAGCGGCAAATTGCTAATGAAAGAAGCTTTTCATAGCATGAAACTTACTGCCAGAGCTTATAATAAAATATTAAAGGTGGCAAGAACTATTGCGGATTTAGATGGCAAAGATACTATTAAAGAACATCATCTAGCTGAAGCCCTCCAGTACAGAAACATAGACAAATACTATCAAAATCTTAGAATATAACAAATGAACAAATTGATTATGAGAAAAGAGCCCAAGAAGGAATTTATTTTTAACGGGGGATAATATGAAGGAAAGTAGTCTGCTCTTAGTTGCTTTAAACTTAATTCCTGACCTGGGGTCTATAAAAATTCAGAGTATAGCTGAAAAATTTAAGGGACTATCTGAATTTATGAAGGCAGAAGCCAGAGAATTTTTAGAAATACCGGGTATTGGGGAAAAAACATGTGAAAAAATAATAGCATATAGAGCAAAGCTTAATCCTTACAAAGAAATAGAAAAAGCCGCAGACTTAGGAGTTAAAATTATAACACTATTTGATGAAGATTATCCTCAACTGTTACAACAAATCTACGATCCTCCACCAGTATTGTATGTAAAGGGCATAAAGTCTGTCTTAAAAAAGAAGGCAATAGCTATAGTGGGGTCTAGAAAGGCTACTGCATATGGAAGACGTGTAGCAACAAATTTTGCAAGGGAATTGGCTTTGATGGATATAAATGTAGTCAGTGGAATGGCTCGAGGCATAGACTCCTTTGCCCATAAAGGAGCAGTAGATGTCGGTGGTCCAACTACGGCAGTATTTGGCTGCGGCATTGACGTTGTCTATCCTCCAGAAAACAAAGCATTAATGGAGAAAATCACAGAGTGCGGCTGCGTAATTTCAAGTTTTCCTCTTGGCACGGCACCACTTCCTGCCAATTTTCCTGCAAGAAATCGCATTATCAGTGGACTGTCCTTGGGAACTCTAGTTGTAGAAGCTGCTGAAAAAAGTGGTTCATTAATAACTGCTGAATTTTCATTGGAACAAGGCAGAGAAGTGTTTGCGGTTCCCGGAAATATTTTTAGTCCTTATAGTCGAGGAACACATAAATTAATTAAAGAAGGAGCAAAATTAGTAGGAAAAATGGAGGACATATTAGATGAGTTATATTTGGATAGACTTGATTATAATGATATTAAAAAAGAAAATAATATAAAAACCTTAACTGTCCTTGAAAGGGCTATTTTTGAGCTAATAGATTATCAACCTATACAAATAGAACAACTTATAGAAAAGGCACAAAGTAATTCTCGTGAAGTAAATGCCATACTAACTCGCCTTGAACTAAAAGGCTTTATTCAGGCCCTTCCTGGAGGCTATTATGTGAGAAATTGACTTTTAAGAGATAAAGTTATTATAATATACATACTGAAGCACAAAAGGTGGTTTTAAATGTCTAAATCGTTAATTATTGTTGAATCCCCAGCAAAAGCAAAAACCTTAAGCAAGTACCTGGGCAAAAAATACAAGGTAGAAGCTTCAATGGGGCATATAAAAGATTTGCCCAAAAGTCAACTTGGAATAGACATAGAATCTGATTTTACACCTAAATATATCACTATAAGGGGAAAAGGTCCCCTGCTGAGCAATTTAAAAAAAGAAGCGGCGAAAGCAAAGGAAGTTCTGCTAGCTACTGACCCTGACCGAGAAGGAGAAGCCATTTCCTGGCACTTAGCTAATGCACTGGGTTTGCCTGAGGAAGAACCTTGCAGAATTGAATTTCACGAAATCACTAAAGCTGCAGTACTGGAATCTATTAAACATCCAAGGAAGATAAACAAAGATTTAGTTGAGGCACAGCAGGCTAGAAGAATATTGGACAGATTAGTCGGCTATAAGATAAGTCCAATACTGTGGAAAAAGGTGAAATGGGGTCTTAGTGCTGGCAGGGTGCAGTCAGTGGCTGTCAGGATTATATGTGACAGAGAAAAGGAAATCAGAGAATTTGTCCCTAAAGAATATTGGACAATTGATGCAGACTTAGAAGACGGAAACAACAAAATACGGGCACGTTTGCACTCAAAAAACGATGGCAAACTTGAAATTGAGAACAAAGAACAAGTAGAAAAAATTTTAAAGGAAATAGAGAACGAAAAATTCCAAGTTACGGAAGTTAAAAAAGGCACGAGAAAGAGAACACCATCTCCTACTTTTACAACTAGCAGTATGCAGCAGGAAGCTGCTAGAAAATTAGGCTTTACTGCCAAGAAAACTATGATGATTGCCCAGCAGCTGTATGAGGGGTTAGATATAAAAGGAGAAGGTACTGTAGGTCTTATAACTTACATGAGAACAGACTCAACAAGAATTTCAGAACAGGCAAAGGAAGAAGCTGCAAAATTCATAGAAAGCACTTATGGTAAAGATTACTTGGGCATCAGGTCATCAGAGCGAAAAAATAAGAAGAATGTTCAAGATGCACATGAAGGAATAAGACCAACCTCTGTATTTAGGACACCTGAAAAAGTAAAGGATTCTCTTACTGAAGACCAGTATAGATTGTATAAACTCATCTGGGAGAGATTTACCAGCAGCTTGATGGCTCCTGCAGAATACGATACTATGTCTGTCAAAATTAAAGCAGGAGAGTACATCTTTAGAGTTTCAGGTTCCACTATTCGATTTCCTGGTTTTATGCTGCTTTATACAGAGGGTTCTGATGAAGAAACGGAAAAGGAAGAAAATCAAATTCCTAATTTAGAAGAAGGTCAGATATTAAAATTACTTGAATTACTTCCAGAACAGCATTTTACTCAACCTCCTCCAAGATACTCTGAAGCAATGCTGGTTAAAGTCCTTGAAGAAAAAGGCATAGGCAGGCCCAGCACATATGCTCCTACCATTGACATTATACAAAAGCGGGGATATGTAGAAAAGGAAAAAGGGCGCTTTAAACCTACAGAGCTGGGGGAAATTGTAGTAGAAATTCTACAAGAGTTTTTCAGCGACATAGTTGATATAGATTTTACTGCTGAGATGGAAGAGCAGTTGGACAAAATTGAGTCTGGCCAACAAAATCGTCAAGAACTTCTAAAATCTTTTTATATTTCCTTTGAAAAAAAATTAAAGGCAGCCGAACAAGAACTTGAAAAAGTAAAAATTGAAGATGAAGTAAGTGACCAGAAATGCGAGTTTTGTGGAAGAAACATGGTTATAAAAAGGGGCAGATATGGCAAGTTCTTGGCATGTCCGGGTTTTCCCGAATGTAAGAATACAAAACCAATGTTGGCTGAAATAGGCGTAGACTGCCCCAATTGCGGAGGCAGTTTAGTTGTGAGGAAGTCTAAACGAGGAAGAACCTTCTACGGCTGTTCCAATTATCCAGATTGCAAATTTGTTTCCTGGAACAGACCTAGTGAAAAACCATGTCCTCAGTGCGGTGGCCTCATGGTCATAAAAAAAAGTAAGGGTAAGGAATATGAAGCTTGTACAAACAAGGAATGTGGTTATAAATCCAATTAGCTTTGCGAGGTGACATCATGGAACCTGTTAAAGTAATAGGCGGCGGCCTTGCTGGATGTGAGGCTGCTTGGCATTTGGCACAAAACGGCATAAAGGTCGATTTATATGAAATGAGACCTAGCAAAACCACTCCAGCACATCACACTGATAAATTAGCAGAACTAGTTTGCAGCAACTCCTTTAGATCAAATGAAATTACAAATGCTGCCGGCCTTTTAAAACAGGAAATGCGGATACTTGATTCTATTGTCATGAAAGTGGCAGAAGAGACCCAGGTTCCTGCAGGTGCCGCCTTAGCCGTGGATAGGGTTAGGTTTTCTTCTAAAATAACTGAAATTATAAAAAACCATCCCAATATCAGAGTCCATATAGAAGAAATCAGCGAAATTCCAGAACCTCCTGCTATCATTGCCACAGGCCCCCTTACTTCCGAAAGTATGTCAATAGCCATCATCCGGCTTTTGGGCAGTGAACACCTTTACTTTTATGATGCGGCTGCACCTATAGTAACAGGTGAGTCCATCAATTGGGACAAGGCTTTTTGGGGTTCAAGGTACAACAAAGGCGATGCTGATTATGTTAATTTACCCTTTACAAAAGATGAATACGATGTTTTTTACAATGAACTGATTAATGCTCAGACTCACCCTTTGAGAGATTTTGAAAAACCTGTGTTTTTTGAAGGCTGCATGCCTATTGAAGTTTTGGCGAAAAGAGGCTATGAGACCTTGCTTTTTGGTCCTTTAAAACCTGTTGGCATAATAGATCCAAAAACAGAAAAGCAGCCTTTTGCTGTAGTGCAATTGAGAAAAGAAAACAATGAAGGCACTTTATTTAATATTGTAGGTTTTCAAACCAGCTTAAAATGGGGAGAACAGAAAAGGGTCTTCGGCCTTATACCTGGTCTTGAGGAGGCCGAATTTGTGCGTTATGGTTTTATTCACAGAAACACCTTTATTTCAAGTCCCATTCATTTAAAACCCACATTAGAATTTAAAGGGGCCAAGGGATTATTTTTTGCTGGCCAAATAACAGGTGTTGAAGGATATATAGAATCAGCGGCTTCAGGTATAGTTGCGGGACTGAATATGAAAAGACTCTTAAAAGGGCAAGAACCTATTGCACTGCCGAAGGAAACCATACTTGGAGCTTTGCTAAACTATATAACATCTGCCGATCCTACTAACTTTCAGCCAATGAAAGCAAACTTCGGCATTTTGCCTCCACTCACAAATAAAGTAAAAGATAAAAAGCTGCGAAAAAAACTTTTAAGTGAACGATCTTTAGAATCCATTAAAAAATTTGTCGAATTATGAAGAAGTTTTTTCAAAAAAAATTAACAAACTAATATATAAATAATTTAGAATTTAATCTTGCATTAATTTTAAACTTATGGTAGTATATTAAATGTTAACTGAGAGGTTCGATAGTATGGTAGTATTTAAGGGCAGTACATCTACGGTTACTGAGAGGTTAAATTATGGATGATACAATGCTGATTGACAGCTTTGTAAACTATTTGAGAGCCACGAAGACAAGATCCCAGAATACCACAAAAGCTTATGCTAAAGACCTTCTTCAGTTTCTAGAATATTTAAAACAAAAAAAACTATCAGAACCAATCTTGTTGAATGTTAACCATTTACATATTAGGGGATTTTTGGCTCATCTTAGAAACAGGAAACTATCAAAGGAAACCGTAGCGAGGAAATTATCTACATTGAGAAGTTTTTACAAATATTTGAGGACTGAGGGCTTAATTGAACAAAATGTAGCCAAGGCAGTTCATGCTCCAAAGACATCTAAAAAGCTACCTCTTTTCCTGTATCCACAAGAGATTGAAGCACTTCTTTCTGCGCCAAAAAATGATATATTGGGCATAAGAGATAAGGCAATTATGGAACTTTTATACGCTACGGGAATGAGAGTTGGGGAATTGGTTTCACTGAAAGTTAACGATATTAATTTTGGTGCCAATTACATTATTGTTTTTGGCAAAGGTTCAAAAGAGAGAATTGTTTTTTTTGGGCAAAAAGCTGCTGAAAGTTTAGAAAAGTATTTAAAAACAAGCAGACCATATTTAGCTAAAAATCTTGAATGTGACAGCTTATTTTTAAATAAAAATGGCACAGCTCTATCTGACAGAAGTGTCAGGAGAATTATAGAAAAATATGTAAAAGCAGCGGCACTAAACAGTGATATAAGCCCACACACCTTGAGACATACCTTTGCTACTCATATGCTCAACAACGGTGCTGATTTAAAAACAGTTCAAGAACTATTGGGGCACTCAAGTTTGTCTACAACACAAATCTATACACATGTAACAAAGGACAGATTAAAGGAAGTATATGATAAGCATTTCCCCACAGTAGAATCAGAAACTCAAAGAAAGGGGCTTTAAAATGTTCTCGGCTACAACAATATTAGCTATGGTAAATGAAAAAGGCGCTGCCATTGCCGGTGACGGTCAAGTGACCTTTGGCCAAAATACTATTATGAAACATCATGCTAAAAAAATAAGAAAAATATACGACGGGAAAGTACTTGCAGGCTTTGCTGGTTCTGTAGCCGATGCCATTACCCTTTTTGAAAAATTTGAAGGAAAACTTCAAGAATACCACGGCAATCTTGTAAAAGCAGCAGTGGAACTTGCTAAAGAATGGCGTATGGATAAAATGCTGCGAAAACTTGAGGCATTGCTGATTGCAGCCGATAAAGAGCATATATTTATAATATCAGGCAATGGTGAGGTTATCGAACCTGATGATGGAATTGCAGCTATAGGATCAGGCGGTTCTTATGCCCTCGCTGCTGCAAGAGCCCTAAACAGGTATTCTGATTTACCTGCAGAAAAAATAGTTGAAGAATCCTTGAAAATTGCCTCTGAAATATGCGTATACACCAATGATCACATTACCGTTGAGTCTCTATGAGGAGGTGGTACCAACTTGAAGGAACTAACACCAAGAGAGATAGTGGAAGAATTAGATAAGTACGTTATAGGTCAAGATGAAGCTAAAAAATCAGTGGCAATAGCTCTTAGGAATAGATATCGACGTCAAAAGCTACCTGATGAGATAAAGGAAGAAGTGATTCCTAAAAATATCCTCATGATAGGTCCTACAGGTGTAGGTAAAACAGAAATTGCAAGAAGACTTGCAAAACTGGTAAATGCTCCTTTCGTAAAAGTGGAGGCAACCAAATTTACAGAAGTGGGATATGTAGGTAGAGACGTAGAGTCAATGGTAAGGGACTTAGTTGAAACGTCAATTCGAATGGTGAAACATGAAAAAATGGAAGCTGTTAAAGATAAGGCAAGAGAATTGGCGGATCAGAAAATTGCTGAAATATTGTATCCTACCCCTAAAAAACCTACGACTGTAAATCCTTTGGAAGCCATATTTGGTGCAACAACAAAATCTAATTACAACCAAGATGATGAAATATATAAAGAGAAATTAAACAGTGCAAGGCAAAAACAAAGTGAAATACTGGATAAAATAAAAGACGGCAGTTTAGATAAAGAATTAATAGAAATTGAAGTGGAAGACAATACACCTCCCATGCTTGAGGTATTTTCGGCTTCAGGTATGGAAGAAATGGGAATTAATTTTCATGACATGTTCGGTGGTCTTTTCCCTAAGCGCAAAAAAAAGCGTAAAGTTACAATCGAAAATGCCAGGCGAATTTTGACCCAAGAAGAAGCACAAAAACTGATTGACATGGATGAAGTAATAAATGAATCTATCGCCAAAGCCGAAAACTCAGGGATAATCTTTATAGATGAAATCGATAAAATTGCAGGCAAAGAAACCCATGGACCAGATGTTTCTAGGGAAGGTGTACAAAGAGATATTTTGCCCATTGTAGAAGGGTCTACTGTCATAACAAAATACGGTCCAGTTAAAACAGACCATATACTGTTTATTGCTGCAGGTGCATTCCATATATCAAAACCATCAGATCTAATACCTGAACTGCAAGGGCGTTTTCCTATTCGAGTTGAACTTCAAAGCTTAACGGAAAAAGATTTAAAAAAGATTTTGACAGAACCCAAAAATTCGTTAATTAAACAATATACTGCTTTGCTAGAAACTGAAGGTATAAAAATTAACTTTTCCGAAGATGCTATTGATGAAATAGTAAAAGTGGCAGTATATGTCAACCAACAAGATGCTATTGATGAAATAGTAAAAGTGGCAGTATATGTCAACCAACAATCTGAAAATATTGGAGCAAGACGACTTGCTACAGTTATGGAAAAGTTGCTAGAAGATATTTCATTTGAGGCACCAGAATTGTCCCAAAGAGAAATAACAATTGACAATGCATATGTTAATCAGAAATTAAAAGATATTATTAAAGATAAAGATCTTAGCATGTATATATTATAAAAATGCAACAAACTATATTATACTTACCATTATATAAAAGACAAAAGTAATATAGGAGGAATTGAAATGAGTAAAAGCCTATTAGAAAAAACCCGAAGAATTAATAAACTTTTGCAAAGATCTGCGGGATATCCTGTGGACTTTA
>JAMNZY010000078.1 GCA_023622055.1 Bacillota bacterium | reverse complement strand
CACTAATTGAGTATCATCTTCTTCATCGGTAGTATTGGTTTCTATAATTTCCTCTTTTTCAGTTAGTACCTCTTTTTTTTCAACTTTTGTCTTGGGTGCAAATATAACCCTCATTAGGTCTAAGACAAGTGATAAAATAAATAGTGTACCCAATACCAGACCCATGCCAAATAAAGTGGTTCTAATAGATTCTTGAAGTACTTCTGCCGTCATCCTCCTTTATACAGGGATATTGCCATGTTTTTTAGCAGGTCTTTTTTCACTTTTGCTCATCAGCATTTCTAGTGCAGATATTAGTTTTGATCTAGTTGCAGCAGGTTCAATAATATCGTCAACATAGCCTCTAGCTGCAGCTTGATATGGATTGGCAAAGTTATCTCTATATTCTTGGATTTTTTGGTTCCTTGTAGTTATAGGATCTTCTGATTCCTCTATTTCTTTTTTGAAGATAATATTTGCTGCGCCTTCAGGGCCCATTACGGCTATTTCAGCTGTTGGCCATGCAAAAACTTGATCTGCTCCCAAGTGTCTTGAGCACATGGCTATATATGCTCCACCGTAGGCTTTTCGTGTTATAACTGTAAGTTTTGGCACTGTGGCTTCTGAATAGGCGTATAGCAGTTTTGCACCGTGTCTTATTATACCTCCGTGTTCCTGATCTACTCCAGGTAAATATCCGGGAGTATCCGTAAAGGTAACAAGGGGTATGTTAAAAGCGTCACAAAATCTCACAAATCTTGCCGCCTTATCAGAGGCGTTTATATCAAGACATCCGGCCATATTTTTGGGGTTGTTTGCTAAAATTCCAACACTGTGGCCTGCAAGTCTTGCAAAACCTGTTATTATGTTTTGAGCATAAAGAGGCTGCACTTCAAAAAAGTCATTATCATCTACTATGAGCTTTATGACATCTTTCATTTCATAGGGTTTATTGGGATCTACCGGAACTATTGTGTTGAGTTCTGGGATTATTTTTGTGGGACTGTCTGCTGTTGCTTTGTAAGGTGGATCTTCTAAATTATTTGACGGTATAAAGGAAAGAAGTTTCTTTATCTGCTCAAAACATTCCTCTTCGTTTTGACTTATAAAGTGTGCTACACCGCTGTTTTGACTGTGGGCCATAGCTCCGCCTAGTTCTTCTGGTGTCACTTCCTCACCGGTTACGGCCTTTATCACTTGCGGACCTGTTATGAACATTTTGCTTATACCTGATACCATAAATACAAAGTCCGTCAAAGCTGGTGAATAAACAGCTCCCCCGGCACAGGGTCCCAGTATAACGGAAAGCTGAGGTATGACACCAGACGACAGAGTGTTCCTGTAGAAGATTTCACCATAGCCTTTTAGAGCGTCAACGCCTTCCTGAATTCTAGCACCCCCAGAGTCATTTAAACCGATTATAGGTGCTCCCATTTTATTGGCCATGTCCATGACTTTGCATATTTTGGCCGCATGCATTTCCCCTAAAGATCCGCCTATTGTTGTGAAATCCTGGGCGTATATAAAAACTAACCTGCCGTCAATGGTACCATACCCAGTTACAACACCATCAGCTGGGACCTTAGTATCTTGCATGTTAAATTGGATAGACCTGTGTTCTACAAAAGCATCAATTTCTATGAAACTATCTTTGTCCAAAAGCTTTTCTATTCTTTCTCTAGCGGTAAGTTTCCCACTTTGGTGTTGTTTTTCTATGCGTTTTTCCCCACCGCCTTTTTCTATAATTTCGCGCTTTTGTTGCAAGGTTCTTATTTTGCTTTCAATTGTTTCCATACTGTTCCTCCTTATCTTTCACACAATTCTATTAAGACTCCTTTTGTGTCTTTAGGGTGAATAAAGGCTATTTTGGCACCTCCTGCTCCAAGTCTTGGGGTCTCATCAATAAGACGAACCCCCTTTTCTTTTAATTCTTTAAGTTTTGCTTCAAGATTATCTACTCTCAAAGCTATATGTTGTATGCCTTCTCCCCGTTTTTCAATAAATTTCGCAATAGGCCCATCAGGAGAAGTGGACTCAAGGAGCTCAATTTTACTTTCACCAACGGGTATAAAGGCAGTTTTAACCTTTTGCTCTTCCACAGTTTCAATTCCTGTAACTTCAAGGCCTAGAAATTCAGTATATATTTTCATTGCTTCATCAATACTTTTAACTGCAACACCTATATGATCAATTTTTTGTATCATCTTTCATCCCTCCTTTACCCTACGGGTTTAATTTTAATCTATAGAAATATATCCGTTTTTATTATTAAGTATCGCCAAAGCAGCCGTATAAGGGTCTATTTCTTTTTTTAAAATCTTTTCAGTAAAGATATCAATTTTGGCTTCAAAAGATGAAACTATCTGTTTTATGTGAATTTCTCTAATTAGTTCCTGCAGTTCTTGACAAATGCGGGCTTTTCTCTTAATTTGCAGCAGGCCACTATCATGCAGTCGTTTATGAATATCTTTTATTGTTATATTAAGTTCTGCTATACCTTCTCCTGCTGTGGCCACTGTCTTTATTATTGGAGGCTTAATTCTGTTTTTATCTTGATTTAAATCCAAATTCAGTTGTATTTCAGTTATAAGTCGGTCTGCTCCATCCAGATCTGATTTATTTACAACAAAAATATCTGCAATTTCCATAACACCGGCTTTTATTGCCTGCACTTCATCTCCCATACCTGGGATGAGTACTAAAACAACAATATCGGCAAGTTTGATTATATCTACTTCTGATTGACCTACGCCAACAGTTTCTATGATAATGTAATCCATACCTGCTGCATCCAGAACTTTAACAGCATCATAGGAAGCTCGTGAAAGCCCCCCCAAGGCTCCACGGCTTCCCATACTTCGTATATATATACCTTCATCTAAGGTTAAATCTTGCATCCTTATTCTATCGCCCAAAATGGCCCCGCCTGTAAAAGGACTTGTGGGGTCAATGGCAATAATTCCTACTTTTTTATTGTCTTCCCGAAATTTTTTAGCTAAAAAATTTACAATACTACTTTTCCCTGCACCAGGTGGCCCTGTTATGCCAATAGTTATAGCTTTGCCGGTAAATTTATGTAGCTGCTTAAGAAGTTCTCTTACTTCTTCAGCTTGGTTTTCAATAAGGGTAATTAGTCTTGCTATACTTCTTTTATCACCTTTTAGAATTTTTTGGACCATATCCATTGTAAAGTGCACCTTTCGGTCTAAACTTTAACATTGGCCTTTATAAAATTTATAATTTCGGATGTGGGAGTTCCAGGGGTGAAAACCTCTTTAATGCCGGCTTCTTTTAAGCCGGGAATGTCTTCTTCAGGTATGACTCCCCCTCCGATTACCAGTATGTCTTCTGCATTTTTTTCCCTTAAGAGTTCCATCACCCGAGGAAAGAGAAAATTATGGGCACCGGAAAGAATGGAAAGGCCAATTACCTGAACATCTTCCTGTATAGCTGTTTCAACTATTTGTTCAGGAGTTTGTCTAAGCCCCGTATAAATAACTTCCATGCCAGAGTCCCGCAAAGCTCGTGCAATTACTTTAGCCCCCCTGTCATGACCGTCTAGACCAGGTTTGGCTATTAAGACTCTAATGGTTTTACTGCCAGCCATTCAACTCCACCCCTCTATAAATTTATAGGAGCTTTATATTCACCAAATACAGCTCGCAATGCATCACAAATTTCACCTAAAGTACAGTAAGCTCTGACACATTTTATTATTGGCGGCATAAGATTTTTATCGGTTTCTGCACACTTTTTCAATTCTTGCAACGCTTTGCTGACCTGTAAATTGTCGCGAGTTGCCTTTAACTGCTTAATTTTTTCTTCCTGCAGTTTTCCAACTGACGGATCCACTTTAAGCAAACCCTTTGGCGGATCTTCTTCAATTTTGAATTTATTTACTCCTACAACTATTCTCTTGCCTTGTTCAACTTCCATTTGATAACTGTACGCGCTATTTTGAATTTCTTGTTGTATATACCCTTTTTCAATAGCTTTAGGTGCTCCGCCTAGTGTTTCTATTTTATCAATATACTCTTTGGCTTTTTGTTCTATAGTGTTTGTTAAAAATTCTACGTAGTAGGAACCGGCTAAAGGATCAATGGTATCAGCAACTCCGCTTTCATGGGCAATTATCTGCTGGGTCCTTAAAGCAATTCGCACTGAATCTTCACTAGGCAGCGCTAAAGCCTCATCACGTGAATTGGTGTGGAGAGATTGAGTGCCTCCAAGTACTGCTGCCAGAGCTTGTATAGTAACTCTGACTATGTTATTGTCTGGTTGTTGTGCTGTTAAAGTGGAACCTGCCGTTTGAGTGTGAAACCTTAACATCATGGATTTTGGATCCTGTGCTTTAAATCTCTCCTTCATAATCTTTGCCCACAGTCGCCTTGCTGCTCGGAATTTGGCAACTTCCTCAAATAAGTCGTTGTGGGCGTTGAAGAAAAATGAAAGTCTCGGTGCAAAATCATCCACAGAAAGACCTGCTTTTATGGCGGCTTCCACATAAGCTATTCCATTTGCCAGAGTAAAGGCCACTTCTTGAACAGCCGTTGCTCCCGCCTCTCTTATATGATAACCGCTGATACTTATGGTGTTCCACTTGGGCATATGCTCTGAGCAAAATTCAAAAATATCAGTTATTAATCTCATGGATTGTTCCGGTGGAAAGATATATGTACCTCTGGCTATATATTCCTTTAGAATGTCATTTTGAATTGTGCCAGAAAGTTTATCAGGAGTAATGCCCTGTTTTTCAGCTATTGCTATATACATGGCCAAAAGTATTGCTGCCGGTGCGTTGATTGTCATGGAGGTGCTTACTTTATCTAACGGAATTCCTTCAAATAATATTTCCATGTCTTTTAGGGAATCAATGGCTACGCCAACTTTACCAACTTCCCCTCTGGACAATGGATGATCCGAATCGTAACCTATCTGGGTAGGCAAATCAAAGGCTACACTTAGGCCCGTTTGACCTTGAGACAGTAGATATTTATACCTTTTATTAGACTCTTCGGCTGTTCCAAATCCTGCATACTGTCGCATGGTCCAGAGTCTGCCTCTGTACATGGTAGGGTAAACCCCTCTAGTATAAGGATACTCTCCAGGAAATCCTAAGTCTTTTGAATAATCTAATTCTTGTATATCTAATCCTGTATACACGCCATTTATTTCTATGTTGGAACCAGTGAAAAACTTTTCTTTTCTTTCTGGCTTTTTATTCAAGACCTTATTCAATACATTTTTTTCCCAATTTTGTTTATGTTCACTAAGTTTGCTGAGGGACTCTTTATCGTACATTATACCTGCCCTCCTATTTTTACTTCTCTATTATATATTACACTATTTTCCCAATCAAGACAATTAATAAAATCTTTATTTGCCTAATATTGCAATAAGTGTCTTTTGGCATTATCCCCGCCCTATAAAGCGGGGATAATGGTGTTATATAACATTGAACGTATTTATACCCAACCTCTCATTTTCATTGCGTCAGCAATTCGCTTAATGGCTACTAAATAAGCTGCCTGTCTTAAACTTACACCAGCATCTTTATGCATGTTATATACATCGTCAAAGGCTTTTATTAATATTTGTTCCAGTCTGCTATTTACTTCTTCTACAGTCCAGTAAAAATTCATCAAGTTTTGTACCCATTCAAAATATGAAGCAGTGACACCACCTGCATTGCAAAGTATGTCAGGAAATACGGTAACGCCTTTTTCAGCCAGGATTTTATCAGCTTCAGGTGTAGTAGGACCGTTGGCAGCTTCCACGATAATTTTTGCCTTTATATTGGGAGCGTTGTTTTCGTCTATGGCATTTTCAAGGGCTGCTGGAATAATTATATCTACATTGTCAAGGGACCAAAATTCATCGAGACTGATTCTTTTGGCATCTGGGTAATTAACTATAGAGCCATTTTTTGCTTTGTAATCAAAGAGCTTTTCTATATCTAGACCTTGTTCATTGTACAGTGCGTATGTACCTATTTCTTTGTCCCATTCGCCAACTGCTACTATTTTTGCTCCGTTTCTGCTGCAATAAAGGGCAGTGTAGCTGCCAACATTGCCAAAACCTTGAATGGCAATGTTTGTTTTGGCCATGTCCATACCCATCGCTTCACAGGCCTTTTTCACAGCCACTGTCACACCAAATCCCGTTGCTTGAATTCTTCCCTGGGAGCCTCCCAATGGGATGGGTTTTCCAGTAACTACTCCAGGCACATTATAACCCTTTAGCATGCTGAATTCGTCCATAAACCAAGCCATTATCTGAGGATTTGTATTTACATCAGGTGCCGGTATGTCTTTTTCAGGTCCAACCATAGTATAAATTGCTCTAAGATAGCTGCGGGTCAATCTCTCTAATTCGGCTTTAGATAATTCTGCAGGATTGCAGCAAACGCCTCCTTTTCCTCCTCCATAAGGAATACCCACAACTGCACATTTAAATGTCATCCACATTGAAAGACCTTTTACTTCATCTAGGGTAACATCCGGATGAAATCTAAAGCCACCT
Organism: Bacillota bacterium; assembly: GCA_023622055.1. Classification (GTDB taxonomy): domain Bacteria; phylum Bacillota; class Thermosediminibacteria; order Thermosediminibacterales; family Tepidanaerobacteraceae; genus DTU063. Next base: position 1,784 of record JAMNZY010000078.1, on the reverse strand, counting down.
TTAGCAGGGCCCATTATAGTGCAGTGTTGAGAACGATATCCAGTGAAGGTCTTAATTGACCCATCATCCATTCTTACTGGAACCTGAACAACAAGGACTCTTTCTGGTTCTTTTAGAAGTTCATAATAGGAATTATCAAGGCCAAGTTTTTCACATGCAAATTTAATTTCGTTTTGAACAGATTCTACTGGGCTAACTTTTTTAGACATTTTCTTATACTCCTTTCAATAATTATTTATTATTAACTAATTTGTAACCTTCGTAAAGGGCCTTTTTGTTTAATTCTTCTGTGCCTTTAGGAACTCTATCCATTACTGCTTTCTCTATGGCTTCCTTTGAAACTATGTTGGTAGCTGCAGTCAAAGTACCGAGGGCCACAATATTGGCTACTATAGACTTGCCGACTCTTTCTTCAGCAGTCTTAAGTATAGGGACACTTAGAATTTTATAAGGACCTTCAGGTTTTTCTATGCTGGAATCAAGAATAAGCAGGCCGTCCTCTTTAAGACTACCTTTGTATTTTATCACAGCTTCTTCTGTTAATGCCAGTAGTATATCAGATTTAGATACTTTAGGATAGTCTATGCTTCCATTGCTTATAATGACTTCTGATCTACTGGCGCCACCACGGGCTTCAGGCCCATATGATTGAGTTTGGACTGCGTTTTTTCCATCTATAATTGCAGCTTCAGCTAATATAATTCCAGCTAGGATCAAGCCTTGTCCTCCGGAGCCGCTGAGCCTTATTTCAATTATTTTTTCGTCCACCGTTATTTCCCCCCTTGTGCCTTTTCTATGATTTTAGCGTATTCTTCTGTATACTCGGGTGCCTTTTCTTCATGAAATTCGCCAATGACAATCTTGCCAGAAAGTTCCTCAGCTGACAGCTTCTCTGCAGTCTTTACTGTAATTGACATATCCCGGATTTTTTCCATCATTGCCACTGGTGTAGGCATTTTATTTCTCCGACCATAATATGTCGGACATATATCTACTACATCGATGAATGAAAATCCTTTATGCTTTAGGCCTTTTTCTATCAACTTTATTAATTGCGGAACATGATATACAGTTCCCCGGGCTACATAAGTTGCACCTGAAGCTTGAGCAAGTTTACACAAATCAAAATCCCTGTCTATATTGCCATATGGTGCTGTAGTGGCGAAAGACCCCTTGGGTGTCATAGGTGAATACTGACCGCTGGTCATACCGTAAATGCTATTGTTAAATACTATTGTAGTAATACCGATATTTCTACGAGCAGCGTGAATTAAATGATTACCTCCAATAGCTGCGCAATCGCCGTCCCCTGTAAGGACTATAACCTCTAAATCAGGATTTGCCATTTTGATACCTGTGGCGAAAGTCAGGGCACGTCCGTGGGTGGTGTGCAAAGTATTAAAGTTCATATATCCTGGAGCTCTAGAGGAACAACCAATTCCAGACACTATGCATATTTTGTCCTGATTGAGTTGTAAATTGTCTATAGCGCGAATTACTGCTCCCATTATTATTCCGTGACCACAGCCCGGACACCAAATATGTGGAAGCTTATCTTTTCTAAAATATCTCTCAAGCTCCTTACGCATTTACTGCCACCTCCCTGACTTTGTCTATAACTTCTTGTGGAGTAATAAGTTCTCCATTATACTTATTCAATCCATAAACCTTAAATACCCCATCAGCAGAGGCTTTAACAGTCTCTATCAACTGACCGTAGTTCATCTCTGCTACGATTAAATTCTTAGCAGCCTTTTGCTTTAGTTCTTCTATAGCCTTGTGGG
>JAMNZY010000091.1 GCA_023622055.1 Bacillota bacterium | reverse complement strand
GGACCAGTAACAGGTCTGCCGCGACGGCCGTTGTCTATAAGGGCATCTACTGCTTCCTGGAGCATTCGCTTTTCATTTCGCACGATAATATCCGGTGCCCCTAAATCCAAAAGACGCTTTAAGCGATTGTTTCTGTTAATAACGCGCCTGTATAAGTCATTCAAATCAGATGTGGCAAACCTACCGCCGTCCAGTTGCACCATTGGGCGCAGATCTGGGGGAATGACGGGAATTACTTCTAATATCATCCATTCGGGTTTATTTCCTGATTTTCTAAAAGCTTCTACAACTTCAAGTCTCCTTAAAATCCTGACTCGCTTTTGACCGGTAGCATCTTTCAGCTCTGCACGAAGTTCTTTTGACAGTTTCTCACAGTCAATTTCAGCCAAAAGCTCCTTTACTGCTTCTGCTCCCATTCCAGCTTTAAAGGCATTGCCGTACTTTTCTCTGTATTCCCTATACTCTTTTTCATTGAGGAGCTGTTTTTTCATGAGATTTGTTTCGCCTGGATCTATTACCACGTAAGATGCAAAGTATATGACCTTTTCCAAAGACCTTGGAGACATATCCAAAATTAATCCGATGCGGCTGGGAATTCCCTTTAAAAACCATATATGAGAAACCGGTGCCGCCAGTTCAATATGCCCCATTCTTTCTCGACGGACTTTGGATTTAGTAACTTCGACACCACAGCGATCGCAGACGACACCTTTGTATCTCACTCTCTTGTACTTGCCGCAATGGCACTCCCAGTCCTTTACAGGACCAAATATGCGCTCACAAAACAAACCTTGTTTTTCAGGTTTTAAGGTTCTATAGTTTATGGTCTCAGGTTTTTTTACCTCACCTTTAGACCATGCCCTTATCTGTTCCGGTGAAGCAAGACCAATCTTTATGGAATCAAAATTATTGAGATCCAACAAATGTTTCTCTCCCTTCGCTGATTGGTTGAGATTGATGAGAGGAAAATCCACGTCCTCTAAGATTTCCCTCTCATTATGGATTACATCCTTTTAATCATCTTCATCGGCATCTTCCGAATCTAAATCTTCATCATCTTCGGAAGAAATGCCTTGACTTTGCCCATCTTCCAGCCCTTCTATGTTCACGTCTAAAGATGACTCTTCATCATCATCGTCGTCATCTTCCTTAATTTCTATTTCTCCTACTTCGTCAGACAACACTTTTACATCTAAGGCCAATGACTGAAGTTCCTTTATCAAAACTTTAAAGGATTCAGGCATACCAGGTTCAGGCACATTTTCACCTTTTACGATAGCTTCGTAAGTCTTCACACGGCCAATGACATCGTCAGATTTCACCGTCAGCAGCTCTTGCAGTGTATAACTAGCACCATAGGCCTCCAGTGCCCAAACCTCCATTTCGCCAAAGCGTTGCCCACCAAACTGAGCCTTTCCACCTAAAGGCTGCTGAGTTACAAGGGAGTATGGACCTGTGGAGCGGGCATGGATTTTGTCATCAACTAAGTGGGCAAGTTTTAACATATACATGTAACCCACTGTTACAGGGCTATCAAAGGGAAGGCCCGTGCGACCATCCCGCAAAATTGTTTTTCCATCTTCAGGGAGATTAGCTTTTTTCAGTGTTTCAAAAATTTCACTTTCTTCAGCGCCATCAAAAACCGGTGTAGCCACGTGCCAGCCTAAAGCCTTGGCAGCCCATCCCAAGTGAGTTTCCAGAACTTGACCAATATTCATCCGGGAAGGCACACCTAATGGATTTAGCACTATATCAACAGGAGTTCCATCTGGCAAGAAAGGCATGTCTTCCACAGGCAGTATACGGGAAATGACACCTTTATTGCCGTGACGGCCTGCCATCTTATCCCCTTCAGAAATCTTCCGCTTTTGGGCTATATATACTCTCACCTGTTCATTTACACCTGGGGGAAGTTCATCGCCGTTTTCCCTACTGAAAACCTTTACATCAACTACTATGCCGTATTCTCCGTGAGGCACTCGTAGAGAAGTATCCCTTACCTCTCGAGCCTTTTCACCAAATATGGCTCTCAGCAGTCGTTCTTCAGCAGTTAGTTCTGTTTCACCCTTAGGAGTTACTTTTCCTACCAAAATATCTCCTGCCCGGACTTCAGCACCAATTCTGATAATGCCTCGTTCATCCAAGTCTTTTAAGGCCTCTTCACCTACGTTGGGAACATCCCGAGTTATCTCTTCAGGGCCTAGCTTAGTGTCTCTAGCTTCCGCTTCATATTGTTCTATGTGAATTGATGTAAAGACATCGTCTTTGACCAAGCGTTCTGAAATCAATATGGCGTCTTCATAGTTGTATCCTTCCCAAGGCATAAAGGCAACTAGCACGTTGCGACCTAAGGCCAGTTCGCCTTGGTCTGTTGAAGGTCCGTCAGCTATAGGCTGACCTTTTTCCACCCTGTCTCCTTTTTTCACTATGGGTTTTTGATTTATACAAGTGCCTTGATTTGATCTTAAAAACTTGTGGAGTTTATAAACATCTAAGTTATTGTCACTATCCCTGCGGACTACAATTTCCCGGGCTGTGACTCTTTCTACAATACCGCTGTTTTTAGCAATAATCATTACCCCTGAATCCATGGCCACCTTGTGTTCGATACCTGTTCCCACCAAGGGCGCCTCTGCTTGCATCAGGGGCACCGCCTGACGCTGCATGTTAGCACCCATTAGGGCACGGTTAGCATCGTCGTGCTCTAAAAATGGAATAAGTGCAGCAGCTACTGATACCAGCTGTTTTGGCGACACGTCCATGTAATCCACTTCTTCTGCAGGGACAACTATGATTTCATCAGCGTATCTGGCAACTACCCTCTTCTGGATAAATCTTCCTTCTTCATCAAGGGGCGCATTGGCCTGAGCTATGATATATGCATCTTCTTCATCGGCAGTCAAATACTCAATTTCGTCTGTAACAACGCCTCGTTCCTTGTCTACTTTGCGATAGGGAGTTTCTATAAATCCGTATTGGTTTACCCTTGCATAAGTACTCAGTGACCCAATTAAGCCGATATTGGGACCTTCAGGTGTTTCTATAGGGCACATGCGACCATAGTGGGAGTGGTGGACGTCACGGACTTCAAAACCTGCCCTGTCACGGCTTAAGCCACCAGGACCTAGAGCGCTGAGTCTGCGCTTGTGGGTCAATTCAGCCAGAGGGTTGGTCTGGTCCATAAACTGTGAGAGTTGGCTGCTTCCAAAAAATTCCTTTATTGCAGCTACAACTGGGCGGATATTTATTAGACCTTGTGGTGTAATGGTGTCTACATCCTGAATAGTCATTCGTTCCTTGACTACTCTTTCCATTCTGGCAAGGCCAATGCGAAATTGGTTCTGCAGGAGCTCACCTACTGAACGAAGGCGCCGGTTGCCAAGATGGTCGATATCGTCAATGTTTCCAATTCCATAGGGGAGATTAATAAAGTAATTGATGGCTGCTATAATATCATCTACTGTGATGTGCTTTTCTGTCCTGTGGCCTTCGGGGCCTGGTTCATCTGAGTAGCCGTTACTTACAACTTTGACTATCTTGGGGTTGTATTCAGAGCGAAATCTGGAATCTAGTCCATCTTCCGGTAGCTGGATTTTCAGCTCCTTAATTTTCAGGGATTCAAGGAGTTCTGCAGTCTTGCGGTCAATTTTTTCGCCTTTCTTTAAAATTATCTCACCAGTTGTAGGATCTTCCACGTCTTCCGCACTGATTTTGCCGAAAATGCGGTCCCTGAGTCTCAATTTTTTATTGAACTTATAGCGACCTACATGGGCCAAATCGTACCGTTTAGAATCAAAAAACAAAGATTCAAGTAAAGACTTGGCATTTTCAACGGTGGGTGGTTCACCAGGTCTAAGTCTTTTGTAAATTTCTATGAGAGCTTCATTTTGGTTTTCTGTATTATCCTTTTCAAAGGTACGCAAAATCTTTTCATCTTCACCCATGAGCTCTAGTATCTGGGCATTAGTCCCATATCCTAAAGCCCGTATTAAAACAGTAATGGGCAGCTTTCGAGTTCTATCAATTCGGACATATAAGACATCATTTGAGTCCATCTCCATTTCCAGCCAAGCTCCCCGATTGGGGATTATGGTCCCGGAAAACAGCTCTTTGCCGTTTTTGTCTCGCTGACTATCGAAATAAACTCCTGGAGAGCGGACTAGCTGACTTACTATAACCCTTTCGGCACCATTGATAATAAAGGTACCTTTTTCAGTCATCAGCGGGAAATCTCCCATGAAAACTTCTTGTTCCTTTACTTCTCCAGTTTCCTTATTTATCAAGCGTACTCTCACTTTAAGGGGAACAGCATAAGTCACGTCTCTTTCCCGACACTCATCTTCAGTATACTTTGGTGTGGATTCTAGCTTATGGTCAATAAATTCCAACACTAAATTACCTGTAAAATCTTCAATGGGAGAAATATCATTAAAAACCTCTCTGATGCCTTCTGTTAAAAACCATTGATAGGAGTCCCTTTGAATCTCGATTAAGTCAGGCATTCCCATAACTTCTTCAATTTTGGAATAATTCCACCGGGTGCGATTGCCTATGGCGATAGGTTGAACCATGTTTCCCTCACCCCTTATTATAAGTAAAAATAGCCAAAAGCGGACTTGCTGCCGTACTTTTGGTTTTAAGACAAGGATATCTATTATACTATCTCCTAAAACAGGAAAGATTATACAGTTTTACAGATGCAAATATATGTAGTAAAACGACTTGTCAGTTGAAATATATTTTCTATATAAACATTCTAAAACAATGGCATGATTTTTGCTTATAATTATGCAGTTTAATATCATAACACAATTTTGCAAGGATGTCAACTGTCTAGAAATTTATTTTAGCTAAAAGATAACCTTCCATTATATCTGTTTCACTGATTATAAATCGATGAATGTTTAAGGTTTCCATAATAGCTTTTGTAATAAAAGCCCCTGCCGTAATAATATCAGCGCGCTGGGGCATAAGACCAGGAAGCTTTCGCTTTTCATCTAGTGTAAGGTTTAATAGCTTTGAATAAATACTATCAACATAATTCTTTTGAAGGACAAACCCATGTATTTTTTCCCTGTCATAAACTTTAAGTTCCTGAGCCATTGCTGAAAGGGTAGTTAAAGTACCTCCTACTCCAACAGGGGTAACTTCATACATTTGCCTGATTTGGTTTAAAGTTTTTGAAAAATCATCAGTTAGCTGACTTATAACTGCAGAAGCTTCCTCAACATCTTTAGTAATTGGCGGCTCAGATTTAAAATATTTATGGGTGTATCGAACTGCTCCCACTGGCAAGCTTTCGCTTTTTAGTATTTGCTTTTCCCCTAAAATAAGCTCTGTGGAACCGCCACCAATATCTACCACCAATGCAGGACCTGAAATGTCAAGGCCAGCCTTTGCCCCTTTAAAGGAAAGAAGGGCTTCCTCTTCACCTGACAATATTTCCACATTTAGACCTAGCTTTCTTACTCTATCTATAAAATAGCTGCTGTTTTTCGCTTCTCTAAGGGCACTTGTGCCAAAGGCAAAGATTTGTTCACACTCCATTGAATTGGCCTTACTTATAAAATCTGAAAGAACTGATAGAGTATCCGCCATAGACTCCTTGTCCAGTTCCTGGTTTTTTACGACGCCCCGGCCAAGTCTAGTAGTTTCCAGTTCTCTATGGACAGTTACCATAAAATCATGCTTCACATCTTTTATCAAAAGCCTTATGGAGTTGGAACCTAAATCAATAACTGCAGCTCTCATGATTTGCTCCTTTCAGCAAATTTAAAATCCAGGGAATTTCCCTGGATAATTTACTAATTTAACTATGAATCCTAATTGAATTTATTTGAACTTATTAATAATCTTTATAAAATCTTCCTTCTTCTATAGGCTCCTGAACCCCGCTTAGATTCATGATGCCTTTTAATGTCTAAAAGCCGCTCTTCACTGTCTTTTAAAAATTTAGCCAACTTATCCTCAAAACTCGAATCTACCTGTTTTGGGGTTTCATTGACTTTGCGAAGAGACAGACTAATTTTCCCGTCATCTGAAATAGATATAACCTTTGCCTTGACAATTTCATTTTCTTTTAGAAAATCATTTACGTCTTTTACAAAGCTATCAGCCACTTCAGAAATGTGTATAAGTCCTGTGACACCTTGAGAAATTTCCATAAAAGCCCCAAATCTAGTAATTCCGGTTATTTTCCCCTCTACAATTTGGCCTACCTCAACAGGCATACTTAAAGAATTCCTCCTTTAAAATCTCCTTTAGATACTGTCAATTATACTTTAAGTTTTGAAATACGTCAATAAATAAAGTTATTTCGGTTTTTTTAACCAGTTTACCAAAGTCTATTTATTTTTTATTATTTATTGCACTTTTTATTATATATTCTCCAGGCTTAACAAGCCCCAGTTCATCCCGCGCAATTCCTTCAATATATTCGTCAGTATGTAAAAGGCTTATTTCTGTTTTAAGCTCCTCTCTCTCTTCTATTGCCGCCTTCTTTTTAGCTTCCAGCATTTTCACCTGCTTGGACAAATCCGCAATTTTAAATTGTTGGTATATTAAAGTAGACGCCACGTAAATTAAAAAGAATAAGAACAACAGGTGACGAATTTTGATTTTCCTTTTGGTGTCCATTTTATCAAACCCTCCAATTATATTATATTTACAGTTCGATGCAAAAATAGAAAATCCTGCATTATTTGTGCCTAATTTTGGAAAATATTCTCCTGGCGTCTTCCCATATTCGACCAATGAGCTTAACCGGTGTTAATCTCTTTATTTTGTCAGTCAATTTGCATATCTTCATAAAGCCCATTTCAATATAAGTATCCATTATGACAAAGAACCAGATTACATATGGACTTATAAACCGAAGATAAAAGGCTAAACCTGCTCCGATGGCAAAAAAAACATATCCCCGAATCTGGCCTGAACTTATAGAAAAAAGAGATGTAAAAGTAATTACAGCAATGAGACCCCAAAAACATAAATCCCCCAGAGCTGTAAGATAAGGCCCCGGGGAAATCAAATTTCTAAGGCGCCGATATATATCAAATAATAATCCTGTAACCAGTCCTATTATCAAAGATGTAAGTATAAGTATAATTTGAGGTTGTATCTGCCAAAGGCCCACTAATATCCTCCTCCTGTAACCTCATTTAAGCAGGCGTCTCAACAAACCTTTCCCCTTTGGGCCAGAAGCTAAGTCATCTTGATAGGCCAATGCCTTTACTTCACCTTCAATTACAATCATACCGGCATCCAGATTCAATTGCTTCATATGCATGCCTTCACCTTTTATATTGAGAATTCCCTGGTCTGTTTCCAGCAATATATCTTCATCAGTAAACTTTTCCACATTTATTACACCGCTTACATCTAGAAGTTCCCGATTAGTAAGAGTTAATTTGTGACGGATTTTCTCTTCCACAGCAAACCCTCCCTTTGCAAATCTTTGTTTAAAGTTTATTCGGGAGGGTTTTGAAATATGTTATTCCCACAGTTTTACAATGTCTACATCTTTAAAATAATAGCGAATTATATCTTCAGGGCTGTTTTTTTGTTTAGCCATAACATTGGCACCCCATTGAGAAAGACCCACTCCGTGGCCAAAGCCTTTCCCGGCCATTATCACCTTATCACCTTCCACTTTAAAACTCGTAAGAAGGGTTGATCTTATTTCCATGCTTCCCAAGGCTGTTCGAAGTTCAGGGGCAGATACAACGGCGTTCCCTATTTTAAGCTTTGTTGCACGACCTGAAGGACCTCTTTCAACTATACTGACACTGTCTATAGGACCCGTTTCCATACCCAGCTGGTCTCTTATCACTTGACTGATTTCAGCTTTCGAAAAAGAGGCAGACCAGGTCCTTTTGCCTTCCGGTCCTGCATCGACATCAGGTGATTTTGTAACTTTTATATAAGGAGGTTCTGCTTCTTTAAAATTTAAACCTTCTTTGGCAGTGGCTGTCATGCCTCCAGCGTGGGAATGAAACCATGCCTTGATATAATTGCCTTTATATGTGACAACTTCTCCCCGAGTCATTTCTACTGCCTTTTTTATCCTGTCATTGATATTGTCTGGATTCCAAGCCTGAGCTTCTTCAAAATCCGTAGATATGTCTGCATCACCATATTTTGAACCACCTTTGTCTGCTATGAACTCCAGGACATAGGTTCGGGCTAATATTGCTTGTGCTGCTAGAGCTTCCACGGGCCAGTGATTTTCCATCTCACCTGCTACCACACCTGCCACATAATCTTCTAGTTTCATCTCTTTCACAGTTTGTGTCTGGACTTCATATACCCTAAGGACAGGCTCTTTCCCTTCTCCACGGCTGATTTTATCAGGTATTTTAGGCAGAGCTGGTTTTTTATCAGGAGCAGGTTTTCTCGCACATCCAATGGCTAAAGTGATTACAAGGACAAAGAGAATTACTGTAACTGCTAACTTTTTGTACATTTTTAGCCTCCTCGAGTTTCAAATTGGTCTCATACAAACTGGTATTTTCTATACTTATTATTAGTTTTAAACTATAAATAATTCTCCCATATAAAAACAAAAAAGCAGGTCTTAAACCTGCTTTTTTATTATTTCCATTTTGCTTTATTTATTAATGCTGTCCTTTAAGGCCTTGCCTGCCTTAAAAGCCGGTACACTGGCTGCGGGTATGTCAATTTCTTCGCCAGTTTGTGGATTGCGGCCTTTCCTAGCGCTTCTCTCTCTCACTTCAAATGTTCCAAAACCAACTAATTGAACCTTGTCCCCATTTACGAGAGCCTCTTCAACTGCTTCCATGAATGCGTTTAATGCCTTCTCCGTGTCCTTCTTGGTCAATCCACTCTTTTCAGCCATTACTGAAATAAGTTCGGCTTTATTCACAAGATTCCCTCCCTGATGTTAATTAATTCATATAGACTATTCTCCACTTGTTGACAAAATCCTTCTTTATCAAGGGAAATTTATAACTTTTTTTCTTGAATTTTACTTTGTTGCCATAATTCTTCCATTTCCTGTAAACTCATATCTTGTAAACTCCTGTCAGATTCTGCTGCCGTTGCTTCTACATAATTAAATCTGCTTATGAATTTTTTTACAGCATCATTCAAAGCAAGCTCAGGTTCAACTTCTAAAAAACGAGCCACATTTACACAGGCAAATAACAAATCTCCCATTTCTTCTCTTATTTTGTCACTATTTCCTGTATTATATACCTCTTTAAGCTCGTCCAATTCTTCATAAACCTTATCTATTGCGCCCCTTACATCATCCCAATCAAAACCTACCCGAGCGGCCTTTTCTTGAACTTTAAAAGCCTTCATCAGAGCTGGCAATGTCTTGGGCAGGTTCATCATACTCTCGGCTTCTGATTTCATATCCTTTTCTTCCCGCTTTATTTCTTCCCAATTTTTCAAAACTTCATCAGTGCCATCTACAGCTATATCGCCAAAGATATGAGGGTGCCGCCTTATCATCTTTTCACAGACTCCTTCAATGACATCCCCTATGTCAAACTCGCCCCGCTCTTCTCCAAGGCGGCTGTGAAAGACTATTTGGAGAAGAAGGTCTCCCAGTTCCTCTATGAGATCTTCTCTGCTGTTTCTTTCGATGGCATCTACCACTTCATAGGCTTCTTCTATGATATAGGGTTTTAGAGTTTCATGGGTCTGGGCCTTGTCCCAAGGACAGCCAGGATTGCCCCTGAGTTTCGCCATTATTTCTACTAAATCATCTAAAGTCCGTTTTGACATGAAATTACCTCCTGAAGGCTCCAAATTTTTTTAAAACCGTTACAATTCGGCGGCCACCGGGCAAAAGTTCCAAGTCCTCTTTCCTTAAGCCTCCCATCAATATCAAAGCCAGAGCGTATATAATCACACCTAAAGCTATAGCCACAATTGTTGCCTTGTTTTGGGAGAAACCTATGAGCATGAGCTCACTGTGGGCAAACTTTACGCCAATTCCCATAATGGCAGCGGCAATGGCAGGTTTTATTACCATGTAATTTAAATCAACTCTAAGATTTGTCCACTTAACCACTTGCCAAGCATTTAAAATGGAAGGAATCAGATAGCCCATAACTGTTCCAAGAGCCGCCCCTTTTATGTTGATATGAGGCACTCCTGTTAGAGCATAATTTATGACAACTTTTATAACGGCACCGTATAACATGTTTGTCACAGGTATTGTAGTTTTGCCAATGCCCTGAAGTATTCCTGTGGTAGTCTGAGTAAGGGCTAGAAATACCACTCCCCATGCCAAAACCTCAAGGGATATTCCTGCCTCAGCATTTTTATAAAGCAAAATAGTTATTGGAGAAGCCAGCACGTACATGCCCACTGCTGCAGGCAGACCGAATATTATACTAAATCGCATTCCTGTTTCAGCTCTTGAGGCAATCAGCTGCCTGTTGTTTAATGCCATGGCCTCAGAAATAGCCGGCACCAAGCTTGCAGAAAGGGCTGTAGTTGCCACAACAGGTAAATTTACAAGGGGTGCAGCCATACCGGTGAGCTGTCCAAAAAGCTCTGTTGCCCGTTTTACGGAAAAACCAGCATATTGTAATCTAGCGTTTACAATGGCTGCATCAGCCATGTTCATAAAAGGACTTATGAGGCCTCCCAAAGTTATGGGAATTGCAAAGGAAAATAAGCGATATATAATATGTAGGAAGCTCTCCAGAGTTTGGCTTGTATCCGAACTCATCTTTTTAATGAGATGACCTTTTTTGTTATAGTACACCAAGATGAGTACAATCAGCCCTGCAACAGCTCCTGCCACTGGACCAAATGCCGCACCAGCAGCAGCAAATTCCACACCATATGGCAGCAGCAAATTGGCAAGAATAAATACTGCCACTACTCGACCTATTTGCTCCACTATTTGGGAGATGGCCGATGGGGTCATGTCCTGTAAACCCTGAAAAAAACCTCTAAAACATGACATAATAGAAACAAAAAATATTGCTGGTGCAATACTAATAATAGAATAATAAGCTTTGGGGTTTTGATAAACTCTTGTTGAAAGCAGCTCTGCACCAGCCACTAAAACAAGGGTCAGGACAAGGCCCACTGAAGCTAAGACCAGCAGTGAAACTACAAATATGCGATAAGCATTCTTATATCTCCCCAAAGCAACATCTTCAGATACCATCTTGGAAATAGCCGTGGGAAGACCGGCTGTGGAAATTGCAAGAAGTATCAAATAAATTGGGTATGCCATTTGATAAAGGCCCATACCTTCGTCTTTTATCAGCAGCGCCAAGGGAATGCGGTATGCAGCCCCTAAAGCTTTTACAATAAATCCTGCTGCAGTCAAAATTAGAGCACCTTTTAGAAAAGAATTTTTCTTGTCTGCCAAGAAAATATCCGCCTTTCTTTAAAAACTCTTTATCTATTATATTCTATTCTATTATCAGCAGCAATATTTATTCAAAACATTATTTTTGTTCCGTATGGCGGTATGTTGTTTTTATAGGCAAGATTGTGAAAAAAAGAGCATTTTCCAAAGTTATCACCGATTTTTTTATAAAAATGAGCAAAGTATATATAGTATCCTTAACAAAAATGTTATATAATAGGTTTTAAATGAATTTTTATAGAAGCGGAGGTAAAAACAATGGAAAAATTAGCTTCCATCGGTCTTTACAACACAAAAAATGTTTACAAAAATCTGTCTGTACCCCGCCTTGTGGAAGAGGCACTAAAGAGAGGGGAAGGTTCTTTGACAGACACCGGTGCCTTAAATGTCTTTACAGGCAAGTACACCGGCCGCTCCCCTAACGACAAATTCATCGTTGATGAACCTTCTGTCCATGACAAAATATGGTGGGGCAATAACAAACCCATCCAGAAAGAAAACTTTGAGGGCCTTTTAAAGCGGCTTTTAGCATATTTGCAAAACAGGGATATCTTTGTATTTGACGGCTTTGCCGGTGCAGATCCCAAGTATCGCTTGCCCATTCGAGTCATCAATGAATATGCTTACCAGAACCTATTTTGCCGTCAGCTGTTTATAGTACCAACAGAAGAAGAACTTAAAAATCACGAGCCAGGCTTTACAGTTATCTGTGCCCCTGGTTTTAAGGCAGATCCAGAAACCGACAAAGTAAATTCTGAAGCTTTTATCATCATAAGCTTTGAAAAGAAACTGATAATCATCGGTGGCACCCAATATGCCGGTGAAATGAAGAAATCTGTCTTCTCAGTGTTAAATTACCTAATGCCTGAGGCAGGAGTCCTTTCCATGCACTGTTCTGCAAATGTAGGTAAAGACGGGTCTACAGCGCTGTTCTTTGGCCTTTCTGGCACAGGTAAGACCACCCTTTCTGCTGATCCTCATAGATACCTCATTGGCGACGATGAACACGGATGGTCTGATGACGGAATCTTTAACTTCGAAGGCGGCTGCTACGCCAAATGTATTAATCTCACCAGGGAAAAGGAACCTCAGATTTATGACGCCATAAAATTCGGCACAGTTTTGGAAAATGTTATTATAGATGAAAATACAAGAGTTCCCGATTATTTCAGCGATGAGGTCACTGAAAACACTCGGGCTGCTTATCCTGTAGAATACATTCCCGGCGCTGTCATTCCCGGCGTAGGAGGACATCCTAAAACTGTGGTATTCCTAACTGCAGATGCCTTTGGTGTTCTGCCACCTATAGCTAAACTCACTAGAGAACAGGCTATGTACTATTTTATTTCCGGCTATACCAGTAAACTAGCTGGAACTGAAAGGGGAATTACAGAACCCCAGGCCACATTCTCTTCCTGTTTTGGTGCACCATTCTTGCCCCTTTCACCAATGGTATATGCTAAACTATTAGGTGAAAAAATTGAAAAGCACGACGCCAACGTATTTCTGGTAAACACCGGATGGACAGGCGGACCTTATGGTGTAGGTAAGCGCATGGATCTAGGATACACTAGAGCCATGATTAGGGCAGCCCTTGAAGGTAAACTTGACTCAGTGGAATATGAAGAAGATCCCGTCTTTGGATTAATGATTCCCAAATCTTGCCCTGATGTTCCTGCAGAAGTATTAAACCCCAGGAATACATGGAGCGACAAAGAAGCCTATGACAAGACAGCTGCTCAACTTGCCGAAAGCTTTGCCAAGAATATCGCCAAGTTTTCCGGTATAGCCCCTGAAGTTATTGCTGCAGGGCCAAAGCACTCTAGAAAGTAGTCAAGCTATGCATAAGCTATGCATCAAAAAACCACCCTTTTACGGGTGGTTTTTTGATGCTTTTTATTGTTCCATTTGCCTAGCCAAAAAGCCTGCTGCAGTTTCCGCTACCTTAAGTTCCATTTCTCCCATGGTTACATCAGCGTCTTTAGAAAGGAGGATTACAGCACCTATGGGATCTCCTTCAGCAATAATAGGACAAATAACCTGGCTTGAATATTTGATTTTGGCATCCTCTTCATCTCTAGTTATAGGTACATAATCTTTTTCACTAGTTTTAGATATAAGGACAGGCCTACGTTCTTCCATAATCTTTTCAAGGACAGAACTAATAGATTTGTCTATATATTCCTTTTTCGGCGCTCCTGCTACAGCTATAATTGCATCTCTGTCAGCAATACACGTAATATGATTTACAGAATCATGAAGTGAATCGGCATATTCTTTAGCGAAGTCCCCTAGCTCTCCAATCGGTGAATACTTTTTAAGTATTACTTCTCCTTCCCGATCTGTGAATATCTCAAGAGGGTCACCTTCGCGAATTCTGAGAGTCCGACGAATCTCTTTAGGTATTACTACACGACCTAGATCATCTATACGCCGAACAATTCCTGTTGCCTTCAATAAAATTTCCCTCCTTATAATCTGGTTTGCCTTCACATATAGTATATAACACAGATGGAGGTTCTATTCATTGAAGGCAATTTAAGATAGCTTATAAATATTTTTCTATGTGGGATTGTTTTTTCCACTCCTCCAGGTGTTTAGCAAACTCCTCATCTTTTTTAGTGTTTTCCAAGTTAGATTTTATATATTCTTTAGCATCATCAAAACTTAGTGAAGTCCGTTCACCAGTAACTTTAATTATGTGGTACCCATATTCACTTTTGACAATGTCACTTACTTCTCCCGGCTTTAATGCAAAGGCAGCTTTTTCAAACTCGGGCACCATCTTACCTTTAGAAAAGTACCCTAAATCTCCTCCTAAATCCTTGGAGCCCGGATCTTTGGAATACTTTTTAGCCAGCTCCTCAAAATCAGCTCCATCTCTTATCTTTCCCAAAATTTCCCTTGCTTCCTCTTCTGTATCTACCAAGATGTGGCTTGCTCGGATCTCCGGTGATGGCAGTTCAAACATTTCCTTATTTTCATCATAATATTTTTTGACTTCAGCCTCTGTGACTTTTACATTGGATGTGAGTTTTTCTCTGAACTTATTTATTATCAACTGGTCTTTCACTTGGGCTTCAAAAGACTGTCTATCAAAACCCTGCTGCTTTAAATATGTCTCTAAAGCATCTCTGCCACCATGGTACTGCTCTAGCTGCCTTATAGTTTCATTAAATTCTTCATCATCTAGAGTAATGTTATTTTTTCTCGCCTGCCAAAGTATCACCTGATCGTTTATCATCGATTCCAAAACGGTTTCTTTTATATCCTGCAATATCTTTTTGCCTTCGACAGTAGAAAAGTCTTGCCCATTGGCTTCTAAAACACTCTTTACCTGAGCCACTTGGCGGTCAAAGTCAGCTTTTAAAATATACTCATCATTGACCTTAGCTATAACCTCTTTGCCGTCTATGATCTTGCCCTCAGTCTTTTCAGCATTTTGACATCCCACTGCTGCTATAAGCATTGTTATCAAAAGGACTGAAACACATAGCTTCCTCATAGTATCCTCCTCATACAGGTAAGTAAAACTTGCTCTATACCTTGATATCATTATACTATACCATCGGACTCCTGCATAGCCATTATTTCTTCCAATATCTTCTGCAGGCGAAATAGCAATTTTATGCCCTTATTGCCTCTAGTCTTTACAGCAATTATTGGAGAATTTGTACCTATGATTTTAATCTGTCTATCCAGGGTCGTCTTAATGGCCACAAGAAGCTGGGGTGTCAGTTTACTTCTTTCATGAAACTTCATATTTATTACATCGCCTTTTTGTATGATGCTTTCGATGCCAATTTTCGCAGCCAAAGCCCTTATGCGGGAAATCATGATAAGGTTTCTGGTGGGCTCTGGGATATCCCCAAAGCGGTCCTCTACTTCATCTTCCAAATCATCTGCTTCTTCTACACTGTCCACTGATGCAATGCGACGATATATCTCCATCTTTAAAGCCTCATTACTTATATATTCATCAGATATATATGCACTAATATCTAGTTCCAAGACAGGCCGCAATTCTTCTTCTTGTTTTTCTCCTTTTAGTTCTTTTACCGCTTCAGCCAACAATTTAGTGTAGAGGTCATAACCTACTGCCATCATGTGACCGTGCTGCTCCGCACCTAAAATATTGCCTGCACCCCTAATTTCCAGATCCTTTAAGGCAATCTTAAGGCCTGAGCCAAATTCAGTAAATTCGCGGATAGCAGCTAACCGCTTTTCAGCTGTTTCACTGAGCACTTTGTCTTTTTTATAAGTAAAATAAGCAAAAGCCTGCTTATTGGACCTACCTACACGACCTCTCAACTGATAAAGCTGTGAAAGGCCCATTCTGTCAGCGGATGTGACAATTAAGGTGTTTACATTGGGTATGTCAAGGCCTGTTTCTATGATGGTGGTGCATACCAAAACATCATATTCGTGATTGTAAAATTCCAACATCACTTCTTCCAATTCATTTTCATTCATCTGTCCGTGGGCTACAGCAATGCGGGCTTCAGGCACCAGCTGTTTTAGTTTCTGGGCTTCCTCATGTATGGTCTGAACTCGGTTGTACACATAGTAAACTTGGCCACCTCGGGATAGCTCCCGTATAATGGCATCTCGTATAAGAGATTCATTGTGTTCTACCACATAAGTCTGAATGGGAAAACGATTTTCCGGCGGCGTTTCTATAATGCTCATGTCCCTTACTCCACTCATGGCCATATGCAAAGTTCTGGGTATGGGAGTAGCAGTAAGAGTCAACACATCGATGTTTTTCTTCAGCTGTTTTATCTTTTCCTTATGGGCCACTCCAAACCGCTGTTCCTCGTCTATAATGAGCAGACCCAAATCCTTAAATTTTACGTCCTTTTGCAGCAATCTGTGGGTGCCGATAATTATGTCAATTTCTCCTGTTTTTAGTTTCCCAATTATTTCTTTCTGCTGGGCGGCAGTCTTAAATCTGCTAATAGACTCCACATTCACAGGAAAAGGCTTGAATCTTTCTGAAAAGGTGCGAAAGTGCTGCTGGACCAAAACAGTGGTAGGGACTAACACTGCCACTTGTTTGTTGTCCATAACGGCTTTAAAGGCTGCCCTCATTGCCACTTCCGTCTTGCCATAGCCCACATCTCCACAAAGGAGTCTGTCCATGGGTCGTGGACTTTCCATATCCTTCTTGACTTCCTCGATAGCTGCCAGCTGATCCGGAGTCTCCTCATAAGGGAACATATCTTGAAATTCTTCCTGCCAAGGAGTATCAGATGAAAAAGCAAATCCCCTAATAGACTCTCGAGCGGCATATAATTTTATCAATTCTTCTGCCATTTGTTTTACTGAAGCTTTGGCTTTACTTTTGGTTTTATTCCACTCACTGCCCCCTAATTTGTGAAGCTTTACCGGTGAATCTCCAGGGCTTATATACTTTTGTATTAAATCCACCTGATTTGTAGGGACATAAAGTTTATCTCCTCCAGCGTACATGAGGGCAAAGTAGTCCTTTATATGGCCTCCCACTTCCAGAGATTCTACGCCTAAGTATTTCCCGATACCGTGGGACACGTGGACTACATAATCTCCCGGGCGAAGTTCCTGATAATCGGTAATCTTTTTACTCTTTGCCTTAGCCCGTGGCTGAGTTTGCTTCTTTTTAGGTCTGCCGAATATTTCCGTATCTGAAAATATGACAAATTTTATCTCCGGATTTTCAAACCCATGCTCAATTGAACCTGGAGTAATAACTACTTGGCCAGGCTGTATAGTGTTATCATCCTCTAAAAAACTGGCCTCGATGCCCCTTTCTCTTAAGTTTTTAAGTAAATGTTCACCTCGCTCTTTAGTACCTGAGAGAAGGACGATTTTATAATCTCTCCGCTTTAATCTCGAGATTTCTTCAACTAGCAAATCCAGTTTTCCATAAACAGGTGTGGTAGAGCGGAACTGAAAGGAGTACAAGCCAGAAGGTTCAAATTCCGGATATGTCTTTGGCAATGTAGAGAAATATATGATTTTACCACTTTTTAAGTCTTCCAATATTTCAAATGGGCTGTAGTAGATACTGGCTTGGGATGGCAGTATTTCACCAGTCTCCAAAAGACCTTTGTAAGTCTCTTCTACCTCAAAAGCTGCATTTTTCTGAGCTTCTTTTATTCTGCCAGGCTCTACTAAAACAGATATAAATCTATTTTCAAAATAATCTATAATATTGCAGAGATCAGGATATAAGTGGGATACGTATAACTCTGCCGCTTCGAAAAAGAGGCCGTTAGATAGTCTTTCTATATGGGCTTCCACTTTTTCAGTCAGGTGTTGGGCTAATTCTTCACTGCCCAGGGATTTTAGCACTGATTGCCGCTGTTTTAACTCATCGGCGATTGCCAGGGCAGCAGTCTTTGCCGTCTCTTCATCATAAACCACTTCTCGGGCGGGACCTACAAAGATTTTGTCCAACTTGTCTATAGAGCGCTGATCCTCAATAAGAAATCGCCTTATGGAATCTACCTCTTCGTCGAAAAATTCCAGCCTGTATGGATATTCACTGGTAAGAGGATACACGTCAAGGATACCGCCACGGACGGCAAATTGCCCTCGACCTTCAATTAACTCTACTCGTTCATAGCCCATGGCGGACAGTTTTGATATAACATCATCCAAGGGTACAGATTCCCCTACTTGAAACTGGATAGTGAATTTTTTCACTATCTTTGGTGCCACAAGTTTGGATAGCAGTGCCTGTATGGGCGCCACCACCACAATAGGTTTTTTAAGCAACAAACTCTCCATTACGCTCAGGCGCTGGGCAGTAAACTCTAGGCTTCGTGCGGCAGTTTCATAAGGTAGTACTGAACTGGCGGGGAAAAAAGCAACTTCTTGGGGACCTAAAAAATAGGAAAGGTCGTCCGCCAGTTTTTTAGCCTCTAGGGAATCAGCAGTAACGACTAAAACTTGAGGCGCACTTTGCTTTTTCAATGCAGCTATTAGATATGCCCTTTGGGAATCTGATATCCCATAGGCAAAGAGATGAGATTTGCCTCGCTTTATGTCCTCTAGCAATTTTCTGTACTCTAATATTTCTTCTGTGGTTTTCAATAGCTGTTTCATGAATATACTCCCGTTTAAATAAATGTAATTTTCCGACAAATGTCAAAAAGCCCTCACTATATCAAGTAGGGCTAAGTTACATTTATTATAACCCAACTGCTTGACTATATCAACAATAGTCAATATATAAAATCAATGTTGATTTTTTATCCTGATAACTGCAAAATTCCACGCCATGTGGACGAAAGCAGCTATTGCTATTCCAAAAAAGCTATTTTGCCTATATATAAAATACTGAGTTATTGCCCCAAAGACAATGTGGCTTATTAGACTTGCCGCTCCCGCCCAGTAAGCTGTAATACTGTCATTTGTGAATATATCATAAACTGCTTCCACAACTCCGAAGGTGGCATGGGTAAGGAGCACTTTACTTTTTAACACAAGGGCAAAACCTGTCTTTAGCAATTCTTCCAAAATCGGCGCCCAATAAACTATCACCTTTTCACCTGCATCTTTTAACGCCTTGCTGTTAATGTAATAGGAAAGTAAGGCAGCAGCACATCCTGATATAAAGGAACGAAGAATTGCATTATCAAAAAGTGCAAATATCAGTATCACTCCTCCTATAAGTGCTAAAAATCCCGCTGCTTTCTATTTATTATAACTAGTTTCACAAAATATAAGCGAGGCTTAAGTGTACAGCTCCATTAGTATTTAATACCACTTTACAAAACACTTGTTTAGATGGTATTATATTTGTTGATAAACATTTGTTCGGTTAAGGGTGATATATATGTCCTTTTGCCACTTGCACGTCCACTCAGAGTACAGCATGCTGGATGGCTTATGCCCCTTGCCAAGACTTGTAAAGAAAGCCGCAGAGCTGTGTATGTCTGCCTTGGCTTTAACAGACCACGGGGGGCTGTGGGGAGCTGTGCCTTTTTACAAGCTGTGTCTTGAAGCTAAAATAAAACCCATTTTAGGCTGTGAAGTATATGTGGTGGAAAACTTGCGAAAAAAAGAAGGCAAAGAAAATCCCCATCACCTGGTATTGCTGGCAGAAACCCAAGAGGGGTATCAAAATCTGATTGAGCTGATAACCATCTCCCATTTGGAAGGCTTTTACTATCGTCCTAGGCTTGACAAAAAACTACTCTCCACTTATAGCAAGGGTCTAATTGCCCTCAGCGGCTGCTTAAAGGGAGAAGTGGCAGATTATATACTGAAAGGTGATATTGCCAAAGCCAAAAAGGCTGCAGGAGACTATGCTGAAATTTTTGGGAAGAACAACTTTTTCCTGGAACTTCAAGACCATGGCCTTGAAGAGCAAAAGAAAATCAACTTCTGGCTGAAGACCTTTGCCAAAGAACTTTCCATAGGTCTTGTGGCTACCAACGATGTCCACTACCTTGAGCCGAAAGATAGCCACATACACGATGTACTTTTATCGGTACAGACTTTGTCTGTAGTGGGAGAAGCTCCCTCACTGCCAGGCAACCAGCACTATCTCAAGAGCGAAAGGGCTATGAGAGAATTGTTTTCTGATGTGCCTGAAGCTATACAAAACAGTGCCCTCATCGCTTCAAGATGTAATGTTAAACTGGAATTGGGTCAGATTTCTCTGCCGGAAATTCCGGTGCCTTCTGAGTATGACGTGGACAGCTATTTACAAAAACTTACTTTTCAGGGAGCCAAAAAACGCTATGGCAATCCACTGCCCCCTCAGATTTCCCACAGACTCTCTTACGAACTTTCCACAATAAAAAAGACAGGGTTTTCCGGTTATTTTCTCATCGTAAAAGACATAGTGGACTTTGCTTTAACGGAAAGTATTCCGGTAGGCGTAGGCCGCGGCTCTGCCCCTGGAAGCCTTGTGGCATATTGTCTGGGAATCACAGATGTCGATCCCGTTGAGTACGGCCTTATCTTTGAGCGGTTTTTAAATCCTGAAAGGGTAAGCCCCCCTGATATCGATATAGACCTTTGCCACAGGGGCCGGCGCCAAGTCCTGGATTACATCAGAAAGCGCTTCGGCCGGGATAGGATTGCCCATGCAGGGGCCTTTTCTACCCTGCAGGCCCGAGCAGTGCTGAGAGATACAGGCAGAGCCTTAAAACTCGATTACAACAAGATAGATCAAATGTGCTCCCTGATTCCTTATTCACATATGACCCTTGAAGAGGCTCTGCACCAAAGCCCGCACCTTTGGGCTCTGGTTCGCCGAGATCCGGATGTAAGGCTTTCCTTTAAAACAGCTGCGCATCTGCAAGGCCTCCCCCGCCATATGACTCAACATTCAGCAGGCGTAGTCATTGCCAAAGAACCTTTAACCAAGTACGTGCCCTTGCAGCGGGCCTCTGGCCAAGAAATCATAACACAAGTGGATATGGACATGTTGGAGGATTTGGGTCTTGTTAAAATCGACCTTTTAGGTCTGCGTTTTTTGACAGTTATAGGGGATACTCTCAGCTTTATCTATAAAAGACACGGCATTAAACTTTCCCCTAAAGACATACCTCTAAATGATGCCAAAACCTATGAGGCACTGTGCCAGGGGGATACCACCTCCACTTTCCAACTGGAAAGCACCGGTATGAGAAACCTGCTTAGGAAAATCCGTCCCAAAAATATCCAAGATTTGTCGGCAGTACTGGCCCTCTACCGACCTGGACCTCTCAAAAGCGGCATGACTGAAGAATTCATAGCTCGCCGCCAGGGCAAAAAAGAAATAACTTATCCTCACCCATGCCTTGAGTCAGTGCTTTCTGACACCTATGGTGTCTTTGTATATCAGGAACAGCTGATGCAGGCGGCGCAGGCAGTGGCCGGTTATACCTTGGGAGAAGCAGACCTTCTTAGGCGGGCTATTGCCAAAAAAGACAAAGAATCTATTGAAAAGCACAAACCTAGATTTATTAGGGAAGCCATTTATCGAGGCATTGACAAAAAGACAGCTGAAAAGATATTTTCCATACTGGAAGCCTTTGGAGATTACGGCTTTAACAAATCCCACAGCATATGCTATGCAATTATGGCTTACAGGACTGTCTTTTTAAAAGAACACTTCCCCTTGGAGTACTTTGCTGCACTGCTGTCTCTATACACAGATACCCCTTCCAGGCTGCAGCTTTATCTGTCTGAAGCCCGCCGTAGGGGCATAAAACTTCTTCGGCCAGATATAAATAAAAGTGAAGTGGGATTTGTGCCAGAAGATAGCTCAATCCGGACCGGCCTCAGCCTGGTTAAAAACCTAGGCCCTAAAGGTATCAAAGAAATTTTAAGAGCTAGAAACGACAAGCCTTTTACAGGCCTCTTTGACTTCTGCCGGCGAATTGACCGCAGAGCTGTAGGAACTCCTGCACTGGAATCTTTGATCTTGGCAGGAGCTTTTGACAGCTTCGGCCTTTCAAGGCCCGCCCTTTTGCTGGCCGTAAAACCTGCCATGAAACAAAAGCAAGGAATCACCGGCCAACTGAGCCTTTTTGCAGAAGAATCCCCTATAAAAGCTTTGGCTGAAGATGTTCATTTGCCGGATTTTTCTTTTGAAGAAAAGGCCTATCATGAACTTTCCTCTCTAGGCCACTATATAACATTTCACCCTATGGAATTTGATGAAGAATGGGTTAAAGACCTTCGCTCTCACACAGCTCAAGAAGTGTCAGAAATCTGCTATAAAAAAAAGGTGCGCCTTGCAGGTATACTGCTGGATAGGCGCTTTGGACTTACTCGAAACAAAGGTCGCATGATGTTTGTCCGGTTAGAAGACTTGACAGGCAGTGTAGAACTTGTAGTATTCCCCAAGGAGCTTAAATTTTACGGGCCTTATCTTGAGCCAGGAGCCGCCATAATAGTTGAAGGCTGTGTTGACCTCTCTGATGACGGCCACCGCACTGTAATTGTAGAAAGGATTAGGCCTTTAACAAAGCCAAGCAGTAGGTATGAAGAAAAACCAGGGAGCTGTGAAAATTCCCATAATAAGGCCCAAGCCATGGGCTTCGGTTCTGTCCAAAGTGAGCCTTCTTCCCATGCCTCTATGATACAGATAAATCAGTAGTCCCACCATTAGCACAATGAAAATATGGACAAAGCCGCTGACCCAATTAGACCAGACCAGATATGTATCCATATACTTCTCTAAGGGGGCGGCCTTTAGAAAACCTATCATCACCACACCGCCCAGAAAATCTGCAAAATAACTAAAAACTGCCGCTTTTAAAGCATAACCAAAAACCACCCTTCTGTTTATTTCTGGCTGGGTGGTTTTTTCACTGCCATAAGCTCTAAAGCAATATATTTTTAACCTGTTCAATTTTTTGTGCTTTTTTAGATAAAGCCATACAATTACTGTATTTATTATAAATTTAATAATTATTATTCGCGGAACGAGCCTGGGGATAAAATGCAAAACCCACAGAGGAAATACCAAACCATCTGTTGTCACAACGCAACCTCCGAAAATTATTGTCTTTAATGTAAGATTAGGAAAAGAAAAGTCTATGGTGTTTAACGGTAATCATATCTTTAATTCGACAAATAGTGATGATTTTCCTTCTGTGATTTTGTGATGCTAGCTGGGAAATGCAATATCATATATAATTTTGTTTATAGAAACTAAAATTTTAAAGAATAGGAGCAAATAAATGGACTCAATGAATCTTATCCTTTGGCCAGCTGCTTTAATTAATGTCCTTGGTTTTATTTTAATGGGCATAGACAAATTTAAATCTAAATACAACCTGTGGCGGATAAAAGAAAAAACTTTTTTTATAGTAGCAATCCTTGGCGGCTCAGCGGGAGTTCTCATGGGTATGTATTTTTTTCGACATAAAACCAAACATCTAAGTTTCACATTAGGTATCCCCATAATCTTATTTCTACAATTGGCAATAATTTACTTCACATTAACATAATCACTATCATTACATAAAGCTTGCACAAACTTTATCTTTACGCCCTTGATAACAGGAGAAGATAAGTTAAGAGCCGAAAATTGTATTTGTTATGGCCCAGGCAGCACCTTCATGGTGGCATCCTTCTGGAGTCACTCTGACATGGGGCGGAAGCTCAGGCAGGTAGTCGCCGTGTCTGACAAATACTGCATTTTTGGCAAAGGCCAGCATAGGCACATCACTTTCTCCGTCACCTACCGCTAAAACTTCTTCCGGCGAAATGCCCAACTTCTCACATAATACTTTAAGGCCTCGGCCTTTATCACATGTGCTGCTGTTTATTTCACAAATATACGGATAAGAACGAGCATATTTCAAGTGTGAAAGTTTTTCCGGCCACATCTGTAAAATCTCAAGGGCTTTTTCACTGCCCTCTGTAATCAACATTATCTTGGCTACGTCTTCTCGAATGAGCTCATCTGGGTTATCAACTACTTTGCTGCAGCTCATTTCAAAGACTTCCAGTCTATCTATCACCCAATCCCTATCTAATGTCAAACTACAGTGAAGCTGTATATGGTCTGGCTGAAAAACTGTAGTAGCAACGCCAGGTATTTTTGTGGCAAAATTTATAACCTCATCAGCCTCATCTGCACTTAAAAAGTCCTTCCACACTATGTCTTCTCCCAGGTACACAATAGCGCCATTATTTATAACTAATGGGGTTTTCTTCATATCAAGGCCAAGGGTGTCCTGGACTTTTTTTGTGCCCCTCCGATGCCTTCCGGTCACCAGCGCAATTTGTATGCCTTTGGACATTGCCTCTTTTATGGCTTTTTCATTGGCTGGGGAAACATTATTATCGCCATCTACAATAGTGCCATCAATGTCAAGAGCTATTAATTTTATTGCCATTTAAAAATCACCTCAGATAACTTAATATCAACTTAAGTAGCAGTCGCGTGCTTCCCGCAGGCTGCCCCTGCTACGTTTGAACCAAGCTTAAGGATAACGAGGGTCTTGCTTAAAAGGACGTGTGCTGTCCCCTTCACTCAAAAGAATAATTATCCACGAAAAAATTATAAACTCAAATAACAGATAAAATCCCTCTATCTGATATTATCAGAATAGAGGGATTTGTTCAAACTGTTCTTGACCAATAGACTAAATTTGGCCGGTAAGTTTCAATACAACTTGGGCTATTATTGCAGAACCTATATAAGTACCGATAAAAACAAAGATAGCCACTACAAATATTTTGAGACCATTTTGTTTAAAAGAATCCAAGTTTTTACCCAAGGAAATACCAGCAAAACCTAAAATAGGTGTAGTAAGGGCCAAAAAGTTCACTTGTGATGTGAGTTCTGCCACTTTTTCACCCAAGGGGAACCAGGGCATTGTAAGAACAATGCCTAAAAGGGATACATATACTACCGCCGGTAGGTTCCCTGGCATTACTTTGGTTATCCATAGACCTACTATTACTATCAAAAATAGAATGAGCATTCCCGGAAAGGCAGTTATAGGATCGATTTTATAACCCACAAAATTGCCTACCAGTGTCAATAAAGCAACTACAACTGTTATTAAAATAGGGTCTTTAAGCGACAGTTTCATCCCTTTGTAACCTCCTCAGCGCGGTCTCCCATTACCTTCCTGTATATCCACTCACACATGGGCAGAGCCATGAAAATTGACATGTAAACACCATCAGCACCAGAGGCCAAATTACTTGCAGCACCAAGTGCCGTAATCTCTTCCGCCATATTTGGGAATATCTCAACTAAAGCTCCAACTGCAGCACTCATCATGCTGGCACTGCCTACACCACTTGCCATGGCCAAGGCGTATGGATGAAATGGCAAGGTTGTAGCTGCAAAGCCTGCAAAAAGGCCAAAAAATATGGAACCAAAAACAGTACCGGCAACATATACTCCCATAACCCCTCTTCCTTCAGGAGTGTCAAGACCATACATATCTGAAATAATAGCAATATTGGGCTCTCGGGCAATGGAAAAAGTTGCTCCTATGGCCTCACGCCTTAAACCAAGCAACAGTGCAAAAGGCATGCCGAGGAGTATTGTTCCCAGATTACCAAATTCCTGTAGTATGAGTGCAGGCCCTGATCTTATAATAAGAGGCAATGTGGGTCCAATGTTGGTGCCGTATTTGGCCATCAACAGCAAAACTGAAATAGTAATCAAATCCTCTGCAGCATTCATATCTTCCATGTCAACAATTTTGAGGAATTTTGGTCCTGTCAATAGCCCCAGTAAAAGAGCAAATAGCATTGGAAGTAGTACTATTGTTCCAGGCCCCACCTTATAACTTTTGGTTCCAATGAGTTCCGCTATCACCACAAGTACTAGTACTATAAGGTGTAGCTTAAGATACCGCTTTTCTTCCGACATTTTTTATCCCCCTTTATTTTTTATTTATAAGCTCATCCCAAAATTTGAGATAGCTTTCTTTGGAAAAACTTGGTTTAAACTTTGATTTTATCTCTTTGGACAATTTGGCTTCATCAAAGAGCAAATCTACAACAGTAAGGGCCATTACTTTTGCAGGGATTATGTAAGCCATTTCGAGATCTGCTATTTTGAAATCCTTGCTGTGAGCATTGCCAGAAAAACCACCAACTGTGGGATGTAGCGTAGGCATGATAAGACTTACATCACCTGCGTCGGTGGAACCTGTCAGGTCAACACCTTCTACAATATTTTCCTTGCCAATAAAGGCCTGGATATTATCAGCAAATAACTGGCTTAGGATTTTGTCCTGCTCTAAAGGCATATAACCTGGAATTTCGTTTATCTCAACTTCAGCCCCCACCGCATAAGCCCCTGCTTTTAAAGCTCTGTTGACCTTTTCATTGGCACTGACTACTGCATCTATGGTCCTTCCCCTGACATATGTCTCCATTCTCACATCAGCAGGGACTATATTCACCAGGTCGCCACCCTTAGTGATAATGGGATGGACCCTAATTTGGTCTTCATCTCTAAAGGTTTCCCTTTGCACATGGGTTGCCATTAGGCCCAACATGGCAGCATTTAGGGCATTTATACCTTCATGGGGTTCTGCACCTGCATGGGCCTCTTTGCCCTTATACCTTACGGTTTTACCGATAAATCCTGTGCTACCACCTGATATAAAAGCTTTTCTTTCCTCTACTCCTCCACTAGAGTGGACCATCATAGCCATATCTATATCATCAAAAGCACCAATTCTGATAAATTCTTGTTTGCCACCGAAAAACTTAATTTTTCCTTCGTTTCTAAGTTTTTCCCTATACTCCAGTTCCACATACTCTTCTGCAGGAACTGCCATAAATACCACATCGCCATGGAGCTTGTCCAAAACATCTCCTAAAATAAGGCCCATGGCAGCTCCCAACATATTGGCAATTTGAGCATTATGACCACATGCATGGGCAGCTCCTGTATTAGGATCGGCGCAAGGGTGCATGGGACTTACTACTGCATCCAGCTCTCCCATAATGGCAACTTTTATATCGCTGCTTTTTCCTTTTGCCAAAGCCTTAACTCCAGTAACAGCCAGGTTTTCTTCATAAGACAGCCCCAATTTTTTAAATACTTCTTTAACTAAAGCAGAAGTCTTGTGCTCTTTATAGCCAAGTTCCGGATTGTTAAAAATTTGTTCGCCTATCTCTATAATCTCATCCCGATGCTCATCAATAGCTTTTGATACCCGTTGTTTTATTTGTTCCTTGTCCACTTTATAACTCCCCTTAAAATAAATTTTACTATAAATGTCCACCACAGGGCAACACATTTCTTTCTATTATACTACTCTTTCGTCAATAATTGAAGTATTATTTTAAGTAAAATAGAATTTAAATAGAAGGAGGGCCACTGACAATACTATGCAGCATTTCAGCAGCCCTCATCAAGAACGGAGACTATTTATTGTAAAGTAAAACTGTAGTTGTTTTGAGCCAAAAGCTCCTTAATTTTCTCTACATGTTCCTCATCTGCCGTTTCCAGCTCTAGCTTCACCTTTGCATACCCCAAGGGAATATCTAAAGCAGAGCGGTCGTGAGTTACCGACAGCACATTGGCCTCGGTTTCTGCCATCAAGTTTAGCAATTGGCTAAGGGTTCCCGGCCTGTCCTGTATAAGTGTATTGACAAAAATCTTTCTGCCGCTTTTGACAAGACCTTTGTCGATAATTCTCGACAGCATATTCACATCAATATTTCCGCCGCTTATCAGTGCCACTATTTTTTTATCTCTGACATTGTCCATTCTATTTAAAAGAGCAGCTACTGAAGCTGCACCGGCTCCTTCAGATACCACTTTGGCCCGCTCCAGTAAAAGCAAAATAGCATTTGCTATTTCATCTTCGTCTACGGTAACAATATCGTCCACATACTGCTGCACTATTTTAAAAGTTAGCTGCCCGGGAGATTTTACCGCTATGCCGTCAGCTATAGTTGGGGGCCCTTCAACTTTAGTTATCCGATTTTGGGAAATGGCCTTTGCCATTGAGGGTAAATTTTTCGTTTGAACTCCCACAATCTTAACTGTGGGTTTTATGTTTTTTGCAGCTATGGCTATACCTGATATTAAACCTCCTCCACCAATGGGCACCACGATTATGTCTGTATCAGGCAGATCCTCC
The DNA here is from genome assembly GCA_023622055.1 of Bacillota bacterium. Taxonomy (GTDB): domain Bacteria; phylum Bacillota; class Thermosediminibacteria; order Thermosediminibacterales; family Tepidanaerobacteraceae; genus DTU063. The sequence continues at coordinate 5,260 of JAMNZY010000091.1, read as the reverse complement.
AATATTTCAAGGCCGATGGTCCCTTGACCTGCTATTATTTCTCGGTCATCAAAGGCATGAACAAAAATTGCACCAGTTTGTTCCTGAAGTTCTTTTGCCTTCTCATAAGCCTCATCAAATACTTCACCATGGAGCACTACTTTCGCACCATAGTTTTTAGTTGCGGCAATTTTTGAAAGGGGTGCATGCTTTGGCATGACTATTGTTGACTTGATACCATATGCCGTAGCGGCCATAGCTACTCCCTGAGCATGATTTCCCGCTGATGAAGCTATCACGCCGTATTGCCTTTGTTCTTCAGGCAAGTGGCTAATTTTGTTAAAGGCCCCTCTCACCTTAAAGGACCCGGTTTTTTGAAGGTTTTCCGTCTTTAGATACACATAATTCCCTGTCATCTCACTAAAGGTGGTGTTATGGACAAGGCCGGTCTTGTATGCTATATTTTTCAAGCGATTTCGGGCTTCTTGAATGTCTTTTAAACTGATATCCATGGATTTCACCTTCTATTGGCTTTTTAATATATCATTAACCAAGTAAAGTTATTTAAATCTTTCAATTGACTGGTAGTTTTTGATATTTTTCACTGGGGTTTGCTTAGAATATTCAATTATGAAAGGGGGAAATCCTGCTCTGATTGAAAAAATTATTAGACTTTTTTAAGAGCTGATGCTATCATATTTACTAAACAATCCCTATTTTTCGGCATTGATTTTTAATGAAAGGGTTGTTTGCCATGAGCACTGTATATATATTTGGTCATAAAAATCCTGACACAGATTCCATCTGTGCAGCAATAGCATATGCAGAATTTAAAAAACAGCTTTCCAAGGGAAACTACATCCCAGCACGGCTTGGTGAAATTAATAATGAAACAAAGTTTGTCCTAGACTATTTTAAAATTCCCGTGCCCACTTTATTGGAAAATGTATATACCCAGTTGTCTGACATAGCCTTTGATAAGCCTCTATGTTTTACAAAAGATACCCCCATCTCCCAGGTCTGGAATATTATGATGGAGCACAACATAAAGACTGTAACAGTGGTAGATGAAGAGGGCCGTTTTATAGGAATAGCGTCACTGGGAGACATAGCCAGAGCCAACCTGGAAATCTCCGGCGATTTTAGAGATTTTGTAGTTCCTATGGAAAATATCATAAAGACTTTAGAGGGCAAAGCTTTGCATCTAGCTTCAGACTTTTTCTCTGGCGATTTAGCCGTTGCCGCCATGAACTTGGAAGATGTAAAAAAGCGCATTTCAAGAGACACAATGCTTATTGTGGGAAATCGAGAAGACATACAGCTGGCCGCCATCGAAAAAAAGATAAGTGCCATCATTGTAACAGGAAACCACTCTGTGACAGATGCTGTCATAAATGCGGCAAAGTCAAATAATGTAAGTTTAATAACAGTTCCCTATGATACCTTCAACACTGTTAAATTAATCAATCAGAGCATACCCATTTCCTATGTCATGAAAAAGCAAGGCTTGATTACCTTTGGAATTCGCGAACTTATGGATGATGTAAAAGACACCATGCTCAAATATAAATACAGGTACTTTCCCGTCTTAAAGGATAAAAAACCTGTAGGAATGCTCACTAGACGTCACATTTTGGATTTTGTGGGGAAAAAGGTCATCTTAGTAGACCACAATGAGAAAAGTCAATCAGTGGAAGGTTTGGAACAAGCTCAAATCCTGGAGGTAATCGATCACCACAGGATAGGCAATATGGAAACAGTTTTTCCAATAATCTTCATTAACAAGCCGGTGGGAGCGACTTGCACCATAATTTACAGCTTGTACAAAGAAAACTCCATCACTCCCTCTGCACCCATTGCCGGCATAATGTGTGCCGCTATTTTGTCTGATACCCTTATCTTTAAATCACCTACTTGCACTTCTCAGGATATCAGCGCAGCCAAAGAATTGGCCAGTATTGCCGGTATCAATTTAGATGAGTTTGCCAAAGCCATGTTTGAAGCCGGCACATCTTTGGAAGGGAAGACGGAAGAAGAGATTTTCTACATGGATTTTAAAGAGTTTAATGTAGGCGGCTACCAAATTGGAATAAGCCAAGTCAATATATACAATACAGACCTTGAAAAGCTAAAGGATGGCCTTCTGAAATTTATGGAAAAGGTAAGGAATCAAAAGGGCTACGATATGCTGCTGATGATGTTGACAGACATAATTAATGAAGGCTCGGAAATGCTCTACGTAGGCGGCCACAAAGAACTCCTCTCTCGGGCCTTTGACGTAGAAATTACCGGGGAGAGCTTTTACCTGCCATATGTAGTATCCCGGAAAAAACAAGTGGTCCCAAAACTCATAACTGCCATATCCTCCCACTAGATAGTTTAAGAGCCGTGTCCAATAGCAAAAAAAAGCATACAAAAAAGCTTCCTAGGTATAATGTGCTCCCCAGCATACACAATGGGGAGCATATTTAATAAAATTTCTTGGAAGCTTTTTACCTCTCCATTAATTATTCAAATTTTACGGGGAGCAGCAGCTGTTCCTGCCTTTTGCCGTCCTGGTCCTCTGTAACAAATATAATCATGCCTGATGGGCTTGTGTGCTCTCCTATCTCTATTGTAGCCTCAAATTCCTCCAGCTCTTGGGATTTTTGTACACTTATATGGGCAGTCCCTAATATTTCGTGGCCGTCTTCTACTTCTATATCAAACTCCTGTAGCCGGGTTTTTCCCTTTATGATAACTTTACCCCCCGATTTTATCACCTGACCTTCCTTAGGCTCATCAACTATAATATTGGCCTCTAAAACAGCAGGTGTGTCTTGATTTTCAACTTGCGGTTCTTGATTTTCATTTGTACCGCTATTTTCAGGGTTTTCCTGAGACTCCTTGGGACTTGCCCCCGTAGTTTCAGTGGCTTCATTTGATATTTCATCAGCTGCCTTTGAAAAGCATCCTACAGACAATAGGGCTATAAGAATCAGGCAAAAAATGATTATAGGTAGTCTTTTCATTTTATCTCCTCCTCACTTTTATAGACGGAAGAAAACCCCTAAAGGTTCCATTAGGCTATCTTGATACATATCTGTGCACTTTTACATAAGTCCTGCCTTTTTTGCTTTGACCTCCCACCTCTACTATCTTTGCTCTGCCCAGACGATTTGCAGAAATCACATCTCCTTCTTTGACTGGGGTGGCTGGATCCTTTACCACTCTGAAATTTAACCTGACATTTTCCCCTTTGATAAAGGGTGCCATTTTTGAGCGGGAAATTCCAAAGGCCAGCCCTGCCACTGCATCAAGTCTAAGGGAGGCTACAGTACTCTTAAGTTCCTTATAGGGCCTTTCTGGTTGCAGTAGTTCTTTTAAAGATATCTCCTCTACACTTACCGGCACATTTCCTACTTTTATAAGATTTAGGCCTATGTATTCCATTATCTCTTCTTTGACAATTATATCAGCACTGGCCTTGCCCACTAATATATCCCCTATTTTCTCTCTGCTGATTCCAAGGCCTAAAATTGCCCCGAGATAGTCTCGATGACCCAGATATTCATCCGGATCTTTAGTTGTTATCCTAAGGGCTCCCAATGGCAGCTTAAAAGGCTCTTCCCTTAAGTCCTCCGGATAGGCCACTAAAATCTTTCGCTCCGCTTCTTCATAACCCCCTTCAAAACACAATTCCACTCCGGGAAAACTTTTGGCCACATCCTGGGCTATCTGCTGCTGTCCAGGGTCTAAAAAATTAGACGCCTTTTTTTCCCTGTTTTTTCGGGCTATGGTAAAAATATCTTTTACGCGAGCTTCTATTTGTTTTTCACTTATGTTTTTCAAAAAATTCACCACCATTACAACTAAAGCTTATAGAATATTCACTTCTTATATAATAACACAGGGTATCATTAAATCAAAGAACTCTAACTAGGTTTTCAAGTAGTCAAAAACTTACACCATAAAAATTATAAAGACGGTGATACGAATACCACCGTCTTTGACTTTGCAGATTTCTTAGCTCTCAGCAAGCTTTTGCAAATCTTTATTGAGTTGTGAGAAGATATACACTGGTGCACAGCCAGGGTAGTAAGTGACATCTTTTGCTATTTCAGCGGCTTTGCGGACATTGTCAGCAGATGGGAAGTACTCCCAGCAATCTCCGCAGACAAACAGATGCTTACCTCTGGCAAATTCCGGATCAAAGTCTGGCACGCCTCCTGCCACAACCACTACTTCGCCTTTTTCTTCTATAAATTCTTCCATGCTTATGCCGGTGCCTGCAAAGGAATCCAGTGCGCCTCTTACATTGACATAGCAACCAGGGCAGGTCTGCTGCACATAGACTGTAAAGCCTCTGTACATGCCTACTGGATCATTATTGGGTCGCTTGAAAATCCTTCTGACAGAGTCAGGAGTCTCTCCTAGCACTTCTATTTCATCAAGATCAATTACTCCGAGGCCTTCTGTGGCGGCACAGCGTACTGCCGGTATTTCTATGGGGTCAAAGCCCATAATATAAGATGTCACTGCATCGGTGGCCACCATGTCGTTACCTGCAATAATCAGGTTCATCTCAACTGGAGTGCCTGCATGAGGTCCTTGTCCTTCCATGCCGATGATACCGTCAATTATTGTCAAATCAGCTTTTACAGCCCGATATAAGTCAGCAAACTTTTGACCTAAGTCTATGCGGTGAGCTCCTTGCTGCTGATCGCTTGGGTGGACATTTGGTATTAATCCGTTCCAGTTTTTGAGAGCAAGTGTTACAGTGCCGGCCAGGTGGACTTTCATCTTTGGCAGGTTGATGATTACGTCAGCGTCCAGCACCGGCTTGAAGATAGCAGCTTTTTTGAAGACTTTGGCTTCTGGAATTTCTACTTCTATTGTTGCTGTTTCATCAAAGTATATTACTTTGTCTGCTCCACCCCTTAGTGCAGCTTCTTCCATGCCGGATGCGGCAAAGGCTGGTTTGGCCCGACCTACATGAAGACCCAGGGATGGGTTATCCCCTACCCATATTTCCCCTGCTTTGGAGTTCTCTTTGAAATATGCTACTACGGCCTCAACAACCCGAGGGTCAACTACTGCAAAGCTTTCCGGTGGCGCCTGAAATGCCAAGTTGGGCTTAATCAGAACCTTTTGGCCAGGCTTAATTATGTTATCTGGTGACCCGACAGCCAATTCTACGGCTTTTGCCACTGCTTCTTTGATTTTTTCGATATCCGAGTCTTTCCGAACAAACTTACCTGCCAAAAACTCTTCATTTCCCTCTGGAGTAGCACATTTAACA
>JAMNZY010000028.1 GCA_023622055.1 Bacillota bacterium | reverse complement strand
CCTCATAAGGGACTAACCTTGCAAAAAACTTGTTATTAAAGGTATAATATTACACGAAACCCTTATGCATGGATCTCGTTGAATAAAGCCAAGAGGAGGCCGCCAAACCCCTATGAAAGAAGCCATGTATTATGAGAAAGCTGCAGGCGGTGCTGTCAGCTGTTTTTTATGTCCCCATCACTGTAAAATTCCACCTGGGCGAGTGGGAATATGCAGGGTGCGAAAAAATATTGATGGGAAGCTGTATTCTATAAATTACGGCAGAGTTTCTTCCTGGGCAATAGATCCTGTAGAAAAAAAGCCTTTGTATCACTTTTACCCTGGCAGTCAAATTTTTTCAGTTGGCAGTATAGGCTGCAACTTCCGATGTAAATTCTGCCAAAACTGGCAGATAGCCCAGCTTACGGATATGCCTACTCAAGAAGTTTCTGCAGCTGTGCTAGTAGAAACTGCCAATAGACAAAAGGGCAACATAGGAATAGCCTACACTTATAACGAGCCCACTATATGGTACGAATACATTTTAGAGTGTGCAAAGCTTGCCAGGCAGGAAGGCCTAAAAAATGTCCTTGTGACCAATGGTTTTATAGAGAAAGAACCCTTGCAGGAAATCCTCCCATATATTGACGCCATGAACATAGATGTAAAGGCCTTCAACGAAGAGTTTTACAAAGACTTAGCTTTCGGCCAACTTGCTCCGGTAAAACAAACTGTTGAGATAGCTCAAGCCCAATGTCATGTTGAAATAACTACGCTGATTATTCCCGGCATGAACGATAAAGATGAAGAAATTGAAGAACTGGCAAAATGGCTTTCATCTCTTAGAAAGGATATACCCCTTCACCTTACCCGTTACTTTCCTAATTATAAGCTAGACATTCCCCCTACTCCCATAGAAAGGATAAAATCAGCTCGAGATATCGCCGCAAAATTCTTGGATTATGTCTATACTGGTAACATGGCTGATGATATAGGAAGCAACACCTATTGTCCATATATTTAATCCAAGGTTAGCAAGAAACTTTTCCATGTCTATTTCCCGGGAAATGAAACTGTCTATGTCGAAAGGATGAGCAAAATATTTGCAAAAACTGCCATAGCATAAACAGAAAGGAGAAAAGAAAATAGACAAAAAGCCTACAAATATTATAGAGTCTTTTAAAGTACTTGACGGAAATGCCAAAGTTTGTGTTATGTTTGAACCTCTGTGGGGTATTCCTTATGTGCTCTTTAATTTTTACTTGAGCCTTTACATGAAGAGTTTGGGAGTTATTTCAGCTATTATATTTTCCTTTTTAGGCGGTCCAATAACTGACGCCTTAGGTAGAAAGAAAACAACCTTGCTGTTTGATATTATCGGTTGGGCATGTCCCGTCATTATATATCTCTTTGCTAAAGAATTTTGGATGTTTGCCCTGGCGGTTATTGTAAATGGCGCCCATCGAGTTACCAGCGTTGCATATAACCTGATGGTAATAGAAGATTCCAATAACACACAGCGCTTTGCAGCTTTTAATTTAATAAATATAATCAACATTTCGGCAGGCCTTCTGACTCCTATTGCCGGACTGGCCGTAAAAGAGTATGGCATAGTTCAAGCCCAAAGATACATATTGCTTTTCTCTGCAATATGTATGGTTGGGATGCCCCTTGTCCGTTACCGATATCACACTGAAACCCGGATAGGCCAAAAAATATTGCAAGAACGAAAAAGAGGCAAGAAAAAAGCTGGTTTTAGTATAGCTCCACATATAGTAGTACTTAAAGATTTAGTTAAAAAGCCAACGGTTTTTATGATAATAGTCGTTTATGTTTTGTTTAATATCTATATGACCATAGGAACACATTTGAGCCTATACTTTGCTCCCTATATGTCGGAAGTACTGAAAATAGACAAACCCATGATTTCTCTCCTCGGTATGGCAAATTCCGCCACTATGATTACAACACAAGTTTTCATTAACCCCTATTTAAGCGGCCAAAATCCAATAAAAAATATGATCCTTGCCCTTATATTGCAGGCCATTGCACTTTTTTCACTAACGGTAATATCAGGCAATAATTTTATTGTTGTTGTTTTGTGCATTATAGTCTTTGCCATGGGCTATGGCATATTTAAACCCTTTGTAGATTCAATGCTGGCAGAGTTAACTGAAGGCAGCACCAGAGCAACTATTTATTCATTGGTCAATACCGCCATTTCTACTTTTAGTGCCCTTATGGGTTTTGTATCAGGCTACATTTATGATTTAAATCCTCGCCTAATATACATAGCTTCCATCGCTATTTTAGCCTTTTGCATGGTGGTTTTAATGGCCCTGAAACGGTTATTATATGATGAGTATACAGATGTGGAGGTTACAGATACTGCTTTATAAAAACTCTTGTGAAAAAATATTGCCTATGCTATAATACTAAAGGACTTTCAAAAACCAAGTATAAACATTATAAAAAGTTTATAAAAGGTACTCTAATAAAAACATCTGATGAGTAGAGTGCTTAACTTACAATAAAGAGGTGAACAGCGTGAAAAAAGGAATCCATCCAAAATACATGAAGGCAACAGTGAGATGTGCTTGCGGAAACACTTTTGAAACAGGGTCCACCAAAGAGGACCTACGTGTGGAAATATGCTCACAATGCCATCCCTTCTTTTCAGGCCAACAAAAACTGGTGGATACCGGTGGACGTGTAGAGAGATTTAAGAAGAGATATGGCTTAAAAGATGAGGAGTAGTCTATGAAGGTTGGAGGTTATCTCTGACCTTTTTTCTTAACTAATTTATAGGGGGTTAAAGTGTGAAACCCGTCAAACCTAAAATCGGAGGGCAGGCGGTAATCGAGGGTGTCATGATGCGGGGCCCAAAGACCACAGCCATTGCTGTCCGGAAAAATGACGATATCATAATAAAGACTCAGGAAAATCGCTCAATTCAAGATAAATATAC
>JAMNZY010000128.1 GCA_023622055.1 Bacillota bacterium | reverse complement strand
AATACCATTTGTGCTATAATTAAATAGAGAAATGAAAGGGGTTTTGTGATGTTTTTTCTGCTATTTTTGGCTATGATATTTTTGTTTTTCCCATATTTAATTTTGCCTATAATATTCTTTTTAGGCATAGGCTTTTTATTTTTACTGCCCTATGTCTTTACCTTTAATTCACTGTACAATATAATAACTATCCCTTGGCAAATTTTAAAGATTGCCTTAGATAAGAGAGTGAGAAAAAACCATAGTTTGGAACATGCGACTATAAATGTCCTTGAAGAGAGATATGGAAGACCTCTGCAAGTAGGGGGCCTTGCTCATTCCAACGGCTTTTCCCTTTCAGGTCCTGACCTTCCGCCACCTTATGAGGTAATGAGTGCTGTAAGGGAAGGGCATTTTCGCATGATAAATGGAGAAAAAGATTTGGCTATTCATCCTCGCTGTGGGACATCTATAGCAGCTGCAAATTTTTTATTTTCCCTTACATTCATTTTAGTGCTGTTTTCATCCCATCGCCTTTCATTATTAAACGTAATTGTAGCCTTTTTACTGGCAAATATCTTGGCAAACCCATTTGGGCGAATTTTGCAGAGACTTTTTACCACCTATGCCAATGTGGATGACGTGGTGGTACAGGATATTTATATTCAACCTACCAGTTACGGCCTTTCTTTTATGATTATGCTGAACCCCAATCGGTCATATTTTATAAAAACTTATCAGTCATGATTGTGTTAAGAAGCCCCTAGCTCAATAAGTTGTATAATATACCATAAAATGATAAAATTATAGAGTATATTGCAATATAATAAAAGAGGTGATAAGCCAATGGATAAAGATACATTGGAGCGTATTGCGGATATTGCTCATGTGCATCTGGAGACCCAAGAAATAAATCAAATATCAAAAGAGCTGGGTTTTTTACTGGAACAGTTTGACAAACTTAGCCAGGTAGATACAGAAGGTGTTTCACCTACAGTTCACCCCATAACTGATAAAAATGTGCTCAGGGAAGATGTGGTTTGGGAAAGCCTTCCCATTGATGATGTTTTAAGGAATGCTCCTGATAAGGATGATAGATTTTTCCGAGTGCCGAGAATTATTGAGGAATAGATAATTGAATAGGAGGTAGCATCTTGGAACTGGAGAAGCTGACCATTCATAAAGCTCACGAGATGTTAAACAAAAAGGAAATAACGTCTGAAGAGTTGACTAGAGCCCTTTTAAAGAGAACTGAGGAAGTTGATGAGAAAATCAAAGCTTATATTACTTTAAACGGTGAAGAAGCTTTGGAAGAAAGCCGCCAAATTGACAAAAAAGGTGAGTTTAAAGAGTATCTTTCGGGAATTCCAGCTGCCATAAAAGACGATATATGCACCAAAGATTTGAGAACAACATGTGCCTCAAAAATGCTGGAAAACTTTGTGCCGCCTTATGACGCCACTGCTATAAAAAGATTAAAAGAAAAGGGTGCCTTGGTTTTAGGCAAGACCAATATGGATGAATTTGCCATGGGGTCTTCAACGGAAAATTCCTATTTCTTCACATCAAAAAATCCTTGGAATCTTGAGCGGGTGCCCGGAAGTTCCAGCTCTGCCGCAGCAGTGGCAGCTGATGTAGCCATATATTCCCTGGATTCTGATACAGGTGCGCTAGTTACTGTGGAGTAGTAGGTCTTAAGCCTACATACGGCAGAGTATCCCGTTTTGGCTTAGCAGCAAAGGCTAGTTCGATGGATACTGTTGGAGCTATTACAAAAGATGTGAAAGACTGCGCCATTGTCCTTGGTGCCATTTCAGGCATGGATTCCTTTGATCCCACATCTACAGATATGGCAGTCCCCGATTATTTAGAATCTCTCAAGACGACATTAGAAGGTGTAAAAATAGGTATACCTAAAGAGTTTTTGGGAGATGTCGTTGACAAAGATGTGAAAGATGCCATCTTAAATGCTGCAAAAACTTTTGAGAATATGGGCTTTGTTTGTGAAGAGACAAGCCTTCCCAATGTGGAACATGCCCTATG
>JAMNZY010000222.1 GCA_023622055.1 Bacillota bacterium | reverse complement strand
GACCCCGATGGCAATATAGTCCTTGAAAAAAACCCTGAAATCGGAGGGCAGCTGGATTTTTCTAAAGACACTTTTAGAATAATAAAAGAAGGCATGCGAGCTGTTACACTGCCAGGAGGTACTGCCTACAGTGTATTTGCAGACTTTCCTATTTCCGTAGCTGGCAAAACCGGCACTGCCGAGTGGGATGTTACAAAAGATCCTCACGGATGGTTTGTAGCTTTTGCACCATATGAAGATCCTGAAATTGCAGTTGCTGTTTTTATAGAGCAAGCTGGTTCAGGAGGTACTACGGGGGGGCCTGTGGCCAGGGCTATATTTGAAGAGTATTTCCACTTAACTGAAAGGGAAACAATTGAAGATTATCTCACTCAACCTTAACCGGAATCTTTACAGATTCTGGTTTTTTTAATGTTAAAAGAAGGAATTGGCTAATTTATGAAGAATAAGATACTTGTAGCGGTGCTGTTTGGAGGGATTGGCATGACAAATGAACCAGTAATTATAAAAGGAACAAAAGAAGGTATCACTATTGTAGTTGAAGAAAATTCCAATTTTGAAGATGTAAAGAAAGTTATTTATGAAAAGCTTCAAAACAGCGGCAATTTTTTCGCTGGAGCTAAAGTATTTGTAAAAGCAAAAAACGGTAATCTCAAAGAAGATGAGTTTAACAAGTTGCAGGAAATTCTAACCAATTTTGGAATGAGCTTACAAGAAGCACAATCCCCAAAAACTTTGATATTTCCAAAACCTAACAGAAGTCGAGTTTTGATTTTGAAGAAGACTATACGGTCTGGACAAAAAATCTCATATAGGGGTACTGTAGTAATATTAGGTGATGCCAATCCAGGCAGTGAGATTGTAGCTACTGGTGATATCCTAGTCCTGGGAACTCTTCGAGGCATGGCCCATGCAGGAGCAGCAGGAGATACTACTGCCATAGTTGCTGCATATAGGTTGAGACCAACACAACTAAGAATTGCAGATGTTATCTCAAGGCCTCCAGAAGACAAGGAAGAATCACCACCATTTCCGGAAGTAGCACGTTTAAAAGATAATATCATAGTGATTGAACCCTATAATGCTTTAAAATAATGGGATAAGTATAGGAGGGAAATCATGGGTGAGGTAATAGTAATTACATCAGGAAAAGGCGGAGTAGGGAAGACCACTACCACCGCAAATCTAGGAACTGGTCTTGCCTTGTACGGTAAAAAGAAGGTTGTAATGGTGGATGCAGATATAGGGTTGAGAAACCTAGATGTTGTAATGGGGCTTGAAAACCGGATAGTCTATGATTTGGTAGATGTGGCAAATGGCATGTGCCGAATGAAACAAGCCCTTATAAAGGACAAGCGTTTTGACAACTTATATCTTATGCCAGCAGCTCAAACTAAAGATAAAACTGCGGTAACTCCCGAACAGATGAAGAAATTATGTGATGATTTAAAAAAGGATTACGATTACATACTGATAGACAGCCCCGCGGGTATTGAGAGAGGCTTTAAGAATGCCATAGCTGGCGCAGACAAGGCAATTATAGTCACAACTCCCGAAGTTTCTGCTGTTAGGGATGCCGATAGAATTGTTGGGCTTTTAGAAGCTTCTGGTTTTGAAGAGCCAAAATTGGTTATAAATCGCTTAAGACCTGATATGGTAAAACGGGGAGACATGATGGACATTGACGATATGATAGATATTTTAGCTATAGAGCTGCTTGGTGTGGTGCCAGAAGACGAGAAAATTGTGGTTTCCACCAACCGAGGAGAACCGGCAGTGGCAGATGAAACCTCAAGAGCAGGTAAGGCATACAGAAATATGGTTTCCCGTATCCTTGGGGAGGATGTGCCTTTGATGCCCATGGAAAACTTTGAGCCTAGTTTTATAGATAAATTACGCATGTTTTTTGGGTTAAAAGTTCGTACTAGATAAGCAAAGGAGGAAGACTAGGTGGATTTTTTTAAATTTTTCAGCAGAGAGGATGTTTCAAGTAAAGATATAGCAAAAGAGCGATTGAGATTAATTCTTGTCCATGACAGAGCAAGTGTGTCTCCTAAATTTTTGGAAATGATAAAAAGTCGTCTAATAGATATGATATCAGACTATATGGAAATTGATGAAGATGGCCTTGAAGTAAAGTTGACGCGCATGGACATGGAAAAAGATGTGGCGGTTCCAGCCCTAGTAGCAAATATTCCCATCAAAAAGGTAAAACACCTGGCTAGAATCTAAAGGAGGCAGTTTTTTTGAAAGGCGGACAGCAAGTTTTTGCCCTAGACATCGGCACCAGGACAATAGCAGGGCTTATTGTCAAAAAAGAGGACAGTATCTATAAGATCCTCGCCCATGAAATTATTGAGCACGAAAGTCGCGTCATGTACGATGGGCAAATCCATGACATTGAAGCAGTGGCAAATGGCGTAAAGACTATAAAAGAAAAGCTGGAACGAAAACTTGACATAAAATTGGAAAGAGCGGCAGTGGCTGCCGCCGGTAGAGCACTATATACAGTAAAGTCTAAAGCTGTAATAAAAACTTCACCCTTTATTGAAATAACCAGGGAGAATATCCGTGACTTAGAAGCTGATGCCCTGTCAAATGCCATTCAAATCTTATCTGAAAAAAGCAGTCAAGATGGTTTAAAGAATTATTATTGCGTAGGCTTCAGTCCAATAAAGTGGTTTTTGGAAGATGAGGCCTTGGACAATCTCATCGGACAAAAGGGCAGCAATATTTCCGTGGAAATCGTGGCTACTTTTCTTCCTAGAACTGTTGTGGAAAGTTTGCTGACAGTCCTGGCAAGATGTGATTTGGGTCTTGAGAGTTTAACTTTGGAGCCAATTGCTGCAGGGGATGTAGTAGTCCTCCCCAGCATGCGGAGATTAAATATTGCATTGGTGGATATAGGAGCAGGCACATCAGACATAGCTATTTCTCGGGACGGAAGTATATTTGCTTACGGCATGGTGCCAATGGCTGGGGATGAAATAACGGAAAAAATTTGTGAAGAATATCTACTTAGTTTTGATGAGGGTGAACGGGTAAAGAGGGAGCTGGCTACTGGTAAAACTGTAAAGTTTACAGACATATTGGGAAGTCAGTGGGAGCTATCTGCAGACAAATTGTTAAAATCCATCGAGTCAGTAATAAATGAGCTTTCGGCAAAAATTGCCCGCAAAATCCTTGAATTAAATGGCAAACCACCAGCGGCTGTCCTTTTAATTGGCGGAGGCAGCCTGATGCCGGGCTTATCAGAATACATTGCCGGGAATTTGGAACTTCCCAAAGAACGGGTTGGTGTTAAAGGTCGAGAAGGTCTAAAGAACATATTAGGAAGTGAAGATTTTTCCGGTCCCTTTTCAGTGACTCCCATAGGCATTGCAGTAAATTCCCTCAAAGGCACTCATTTGTCTTCTTACAAGGTCTATATAAACGAAAAGCCCATCAATATTTTAGCTCAGGACAAGCCTACTGTTTTAGATGCTCTCCTATATGCAGGAAAGTCATCAGCAGAAATCTTCGGCCGACCAGGCCTTGCTAAAACCTTTACCTTAAACGGGAAACTGGTAGTGGCAAAGGGCCAAATGCCAAAGCCTGCAATTATTTCCATGGACGGCAAAAGTGCAGACATAAACACCCCTGTCCACGATGGTGCAGTAATTGATTTTACTCCTGCCCAAGATGGCAAAAATGCTTCGGCTAAAGTTAAAGATTATATTACTGACACTGATAAAATGATTATAAAAATCAATGGGCGAGATTTTCTCATTGACCCTGATGTGAAAATATCCGGTCGCTTAGTCCCTCCGGAAGAAGAAATCCCAGAGGGTGCTTCTGTCACTATTCATCCTAAAGACATGATTTTAAGTGATATTTTTAATCTCATATCCTTTAAACCCGAAAGCATGACAGGAAAGTTAACTATGAAAGTAAACGGCATTGATGCAGGTTTTGCAACACCAATCAAAAACAACGATGAGATAGATATTTTTTGGGAAAACATACCTAAATGATTTTATTAAAGGCCTATATAGAGCCTTTAATTTTATGATATAATGGTTTCGGGTTTAGGGGGTATGGCTATGAATCGGAAATTACTTAAGAATATAGAATATCCTATATTAATTGCAATAGTTTTGATTACAATTTTAAGTGTCTTGATAATCAGCAGTGCAACCCATGCCACGAGTCCTGAAGGCAGTTTTCGAACAGCCCGGATGCAGGTCCTTTGGTTTTTTGCGGGGCTGGTTGCCATGTTTTTCATGATGTCTATTGATTACCATACCTTCGCCCACTGGTCTAATATTATCTATGCAGTAAATACTATTGCCCTACTATTGGTAGCCTTTGCCGGCGAGGAAGGGGGCGGAGCTCAGCGCTGGATCAGCTTAGGCCCCTTTAGGCTGCAACCTTCGGAATTTGCTAAGCTGGCCCTTGTCATTACTTTGGCCAAACATTTGGAAAAAAAGAAGTCCTTGAATACATTCCAGGATTTAATTACAGTTTTTACCCACATGGCAATTCCCATGCTGCTTATTGCTAAACAGCCGGATTTAGGCACGTCCCTTGTACTTGTAGCTATGACCTTTGGCGTAATGTTTATTGCAGGTTTAAGTTATAAATTACTTGCAGGCATTGTTGCCGCAGGCATTCTTTCTCTGCCTCTTCTTTGGCAGCTTTTAAAGCCATATCAAAAGGACAGAATATTAGTGTTTATAAATCCATACCTAGATCCACTGGGGAAGGGTTATCATGTAATACAGTCTAAAATAGCCATAGGTTCAGGTAAAATATTTGGAAAAGGCCTTTACCAGGGTACACAAAATCAGCTGGATTTTCTCCCGGTAAAGCACACTGACTTTATTTTTGCAGTATTAGGTGAAGAATTAGGTTTTATCGGCGGTGTCATCCTTTTGGGTCTTTATTTTATGCTATTGTATTATTGTTTGAGAGTGGCCTTTAAGGCCAGGGATTTGTTGGGGACTTATATGGTTATAGGTGTAGTTTCCATGTGGACATTCCAAATTTTAGTCAACATTGGAATGAATGTGGGCATAATGCCGGTGACAGGAATACCTCTGCCCTTTATGAGCTATGGAGGAAGTTCTCTTATTATGAACATGATGGCAGCAGGTCTTGTCCTTAACGTAGGAATGCGGCGACAAAAAATACTATTTTAAATACCATATCTACTCCTGGCGGGTTCTTTGGAACCCGTTTTTTTTTGTAATAAACGAGCCTTCGGGAAAATAGATATATATAAAAAAAGGGGGTGCCGTTATGTATTACTATGAAGAACCTTCAGAAAAGAACTGGCTTTCCCACGAAAATTTAAAAAAAATAACTATATGCATAGTCATCATAATTATGGTCTTGTTACTAAAAAAGGTGAATATCCCCATATTTAAGGCTGCTCTTTCGAAACTTGAATATTTTGTTTGTGATTATTCTTATGAGTTTCAAGATATAGTTGAAGCTGTAAAAGATATTTCAAAAGCCCCAAAAAGTATCCCCGTTTTGAGTCAAGAAAGTAGAGAATTGCTGCCCATGCCAGTAGATGGCACCATATCATCAGAATACGGTTTAAGATTTCATCCTATCTTAAAAGAACAGCGGATGCACAATGGCATAGATATAGTCCAGCAAGAGGGGGCTCCGGTAAAAACGGTGCTAGATGGCACAGTGGATTATGTAGGACAAGATAAAGAGCTGGGAAATGTGGTGAAAATACGTCACAGCAATGGACTTGTGACTGTCTATGCCCATTTAAAGGATATTTATGTAAAAGAACAAGAAGAAGTAAAACAGGGTTTTATTATTGGGACAGTGGGCAAAACAGGTTTAGCCGAAACAGCCCATCTGCATTTTGAAATATGGAATAGCGACAAACCTGAAGACCCAAGGAAATGGCTCAACATATCTAAAACTCAGGAGGACCTAGATGGTTTTAAGAATCGCTAATCACAAAATAAGCATAAGCATTGTATTTGTTGCAGCAGTCATATTGGCCTTTGCTGCCGGCATGTATATAGAGACAATTGCTGCACTACTTGCTTTGGGAGTTCACGAATTTGCTCACGTATTTGTTGGAAGTAGACTTGGCATTGCCATTTATGAAATAGAGATACTGCCTTTTGGCGGTCGAATCAAATCCAGCTTGAGTGACGCCTCTGATGAAAAGGAAATGCTGGCGGTGCTCGCAGGGCCATTGGCAAACTTTGCAGTAGTAGGTTTTATTTTTTTTCTTTCTACTTTAAAGTTACTGCCGTCTAATATAGCTTGGCAATTTACCCATTATCAGCTGATGCTGGGTATTTTTAATATGCTGCCTGCCCTCCCTCTTGACGGGGGGAGGCTTTTTGCATTGTGGCTTAGACAAAGGGTGAGCTACACTTCCTCAGTGCGCATAGCATCTTACACTGGCAAAATCCTTGCCTATTCCATGCTATTTGTGGCATTGATTGGCCTTGCTTTTAAAAGAGTATACCTTAGTTTTATTTTGGCAGGTTTTTTTTTATTGCAGCAGGCGTCAAAAGAGGAGAAAGAAGCTCCTTTTGTTTTTATGAAGTATTTGGCAAGGAAAAAGGAAAAACTATTAAAAAATCAACATTTGCCAGGGGAAGTTTTAGTTGTTGACCAAGAGGCCACAGCCAAAAAGGTATTATATTCATTTTGCCCCCACAAATATTTTATTGTCTACGTTTTAGATGAAAACATGAAAATCACAAAATTTTTCACCGAAACGGAAATATTTGACAAGATAATAGAAAAAGGATTAGACTTTAAGATGAAGGACTTGATATAATAATACAAATACAAGTCAAATATAGGAGGCAATAGTTTTGACAATAAAAAAACAGCTGGAAAGATTGTTACCACAAGTATCAAAACCTACTCGATACATGGGCAATGAGTACAATAGTGTAATTAAAGACCCAAAAGATATAAATGTTCATATAGCCCTTGCCTTTCCAGATGTCTATGAGGTAGGCATGTCTCATCTAGGCATAAAAATACTGTATCATCTTTTAAACGAATATCCTGATATTTATGCAGAGAGAGTTTACGCTCCATGGATAGACTTTGAAGCTCTTATGAGAAAAGAGGGTCTACCTCTTTTTAGTTTGGAAAGTAAGACACCAATTTCCCAATTTGATATTTTAGGATTTACTCTACAATATGAAATGAGTTATACCAATATATTAAACATGTTAGAGCTTTCCAATATACCTATCTTTTCCAGTGAGAGAAAGGAAAGTCATCCTTTTGTCATAGCCGGCGGCCCCTGCGCCTTTAATCCGGAACCGCTGGCTGATATAATAGACTTTTTTATTATAGGAGAGGCTGAAGAAGCAATATTAGAAGTCATTGACTTGTATAAGCGCTTTAAAGAAAGGGGTGGAAGCAGGCAGACCTTTCTAGAAGATGTAGCCCAAATTCCCGGAGTTTATGTGCCATCTTTGTATGACGTATCATATAATAATGACGGGACAATAAATAGTATACAGCCTAAAACAGACCATATTCCGTCTAAAATTCAAAAAAGGGTTATAGAGGATTTGGATAATGTATATTACCCTACCAAGTTCATTGTCCCATTTATGGACATAGTTCACGACAGAGCTGTCCTAGAAATCTTTCGAGGATGTACCCGTGGGTGTCGTTTCTGCCAGGCAGGTATGATCTATAGGCCCGTTAGGGAAAAGTCTGTAGAACGTCTTGAGAAATTGGCCAAAGATATTATCTCTTCAACGGGCTATGGGGAAATTTCGCTGTCTTCCCTTAGTACTAGTGATTATTCTGATTTGAAGCGACTTACCCAAGTTCTCACTGAAAATTTCAGAGAGTGTCAGGTGGGTTTATCTCTGCCATCCCTTAGAATTGATGCATTTTCCCTCGGCCTTGCCCAAAAGGTTCAGGAAATTAAAAAAACAGGTCTAACCTTTGCACCGGAAGCAGGGACCCAGAGGTTAAGAGATGTTATCAACAAAGGCGTAACCCAGGAAGACCTTCTGTCTTCAGTTAGGGATGCCTTTGCCTTAGGGTGGAACAGAGTTAAACTTTACTTTATGATTGGCTTACCAACCGAAACCTATGAAGATCTAGAAGGCATCGCAGACTTGGCATATGCTGTTGTTGACGAATACAAAAAGGTTCATGGCCATACCAAAGGTTTGAAGGTTACTGTCAGCACTTCTACCTTTGTTCCAAAGCCCTTTACGCCTTTTCAGTGGGAGAGTCAGATAAC
>JAMNZY010000071.1 GCA_023622055.1 Bacillota bacterium | reverse complement strand
TTTCAAACCGCTCTGGCTGGTATTTTTGCAAAAATTCCTCAGCCTTTTGCTGGGCTGCAGCTCTATTGTACTTTTGTTTAAACTCTTGTGAACCTCTGCTGTAATCGTAAATATCAAAGCTCAGCAGTTCTGAAGTTATGGCATTTACTCGGGCATAAATATAGCCGTTTGCTCCGCTGTCACCGGTTTTTTCCCACTCTATGCTCCATATTTTGAACTCTGGGTTATCATAATCCTCATATAGATTTGCTGTGCGCTGCTTGAAGCCAGCTGGAATCGATATATATTTTTTAACGATATTTACAGCGGCCTCTTTTGAAATGCAATTTTTTGTAATTTCCACTTCTTTGTTTTCAACAGGGGTAAAATCAGAATCCATCATCTTGGCAGACTCTGCTGCGGTTCCACTGCTGTAAAGGTCATAGTAACCTGTGATTAACTTTCCTGTCACAGCATCGATTAAAACACTGCTGGGTCTGTCTAAGGTATAGACCAGTTTTATACCGGCGGTAAATTAATTTTAAACCAATTTCATCTTTAAATACTTGCTGGGCGTCTTCTAGGGAGATAATTTTTTCCGGGGAAGGCAGTGGTTCCCAAGACCAAATAAAGGAGTAGTTTTCAATATCTCCCGTATGAGCATCTACCCTGATATTAATGCCATTTCCTTCTACAGGTATGCCTTTTTCCGTGCGAACAAAATTAAAGTAATAACTATCTCTATAAACGCTGCCCGTCAATGGATATATTGGCGTGGTGTCCTCTGTAAGTCTCGTCTTTGCAAATTCTTCAGGCTGCAGCTTCTTGGCAAAGTTTTCTGCTATTTGCCTTGCCTCTTCTTCACTGTATTTTGGAATAGGGGAGGTTTTTCTATTCGGGTCATATCCCTTATACAAGTTAATACTGAGAATATTACCGGTTTTGGCATCTATACTGGCATTTAAACTTCCATAAGGTGCTTGGGTTTTTGACCAGCTCAGTTCCCAAACTTTTCTGCCATTGTCATATTCGTTGTAGTTAATGTTGAAACGGTCATAGGATGATGTATCAATAAGGTCTTTAATCTCTTGTATTGCCTCTTCCTGGGATATACCTGCATCACCCAATGCCAGAGCAGGGATACTGCAGGAAAAGACAAAGGTTAAAACTAAAATACAAGCTAACGTTTTTTTCATTTTATACAATCCTCCTTGTGGTAATTTTGGCTTTTCCTACTATTATTTTAGACGATGGTTTTATTAAAATGTTCCAGGATTATCAAAGGAGATGTTAAAATTGACCATAAAAACAATAAGGGATATAATTTTATTTGAAAGTTACGGCATATTTTTATTTTAATGCATATAAAATGGGGGTGTTTTTTTGAGAAGTGAAATCTTAGCTGATATAAAGGAGTTTCCTGTAATTGCAGCTATAAGGGATGTGGATGAAGTTGATGAGGCCTTGTCTAGGAATATAAAGTGTGTTTTTTTGTTAACCGGAAGCATATTAAATATTAAGTATGTGGTTCACTGTATAAAAAAAGCCCATAAAAGGGCCTTTGTACACCTGGACCTTTTAGAGGGAATAAGCAAAGATAGTGAAGGCACCAAGTACATTGTAGAAGAAGTTAGACCTGATGGCGTAATAACTACAAGAAGTAATCTTGCCCTAAGTGCACGAAAAATGGGCATGTTTACAATACAGCGGGTATTTATATTAGACAGCCTTGCTGTGGATACAGCCGTCAAAACCATCAGTCAGGTAGAACCCGATGCAGTGGAAGTTTTACCAGGTGTCCTTACTAAGACATTAAAAAGAATTGTCCAAAGAGTACACATACCGGTAGTGGCAGGAGGCCTAATTGAAACTCCGGAAGAAGTGAGAAATGCTTTGGAATCAGGTGCGGTGGCAATATCAACAACGAGAAAGAGCTTATGGGATTTGAATTCGTGACAAAATTCATCTTGGAGGTGAAAACATGCCTCTAAGCTATTTTGAGCTAACTATAAGATTGGTCCTTTCCATTTTTCTTGGAGGCCTTATAGGTTTGGAAAGAGAAACGGTAAACAGACCTGCAGGTTTCAGAACCCATATATTGGTATGTCTTGGTTCTACAGTTATCATGCTGGTATCATTGTTTATTTTCAATGAATTTAGCGGTCAAACAAATATAGACCCTGGCAGAATACCTGCCCAGGTTATTAGTGGGATAGGATTTCT
>JAMNZY010000064.1 GCA_023622055.1 Bacillota bacterium | reverse complement strand
ATTTCTGGTTCAGCAGCGGCAGATACTGCATCCCTTGGCAGTATTTTAATTCCCATAATGGTGGACCAAGGATATGATGCTGATTTTGCAACTGCAATTACAATTGCTTCATCTGTGGAAGGTATTTTGGTTCCACCTAGTCACAACATGGTCATATATGCCACTGTTGCAGGTGGTGTTTCTGTAGGAAGTCTTTTCCTTGCAGGTTATTTACCAGGGGCAGTACTGGCAGTTTGCTTAATGGTAGGAGTTTATATCATCTCTGTTAAGAGAAATTATCCTAGAGGTGATGCATTTAGCATAAGGAATTTACTGAAACATATAGGTGAATCTTTTTGGGGTCTTGCAACAATTTTAATAGTTGTAATAGGTGTAGTTAGTGGTTATTTTACGGCTACAGAATCGGCAGCCATTGCGGTTATTTATAGTTTGATTGTCAGTTTATTTATATATAAAGGTGTTGACTTGAAAGGTGTTTGGAATGCCCTTGAAGAGTGTGTGGATACCCTGTCTATCGTACTTATTTTAATATCAACGTCCAGTGTTTTTGGATACTTGCTGACCCGCTTACATGTGCCAACCATGGCGGCAAATGCAATTATGAATTTTTCCGATAATCCAATTGTTTTAGCACTGCTTTTAAATTTAATTCTTTTAGTTCTTGGGTGTATTATGGATATGGCACCTATTATATTGATAACTACTCCCATCTTACTTCCAATTGCCACTTCAATCGGCATTCATCCTATACAATATGGAATTATGCTCATGTTAAACTGTGGGCTAGGTCTTTTGACACCACCTGTGGGAGCTGTGCTGTATATTGGCACCGCAATTTCTAAACTGCCTATGGAAAAGGTTGTGAAAGCCACATTGCCATTTTATTTATGTATGGTTGCTGCTCTTTTACTGGTAACATTTATTCCAGCCATTAGTTTATGGATTCCATCATTATTTGGGATGATATGAGAAAAATGAAATACGAATTTAGTTATGAAATAACAGCTTTTGATCTTTGGAAGCTATCCATGTACACCATATATAGTTCTGCGATAGGGGTATGCAATATTGTTTTTACAATTGCCGCGTTGCTGCTGGCAGCAAAGTTTTGGGGATATGTAAATGACTTTGTAAAAATATTGTTCATATTGGGGATTAGTTTGTTTCCCATTATTCAGCCGGCAGCCATCTACTTTAGAGCAAAAAAACTGGCAGCAGCAATTCCAAAAGATTTGCAGATGGGTTTTGATGATAGTGGGATTTATATAAAATCTGAAAAACAAAATTCTAAATTAAAATGGAACATGGTAAAGGGAATCTCAAAAAAGCTGGATATGATCGTTTTATTTACTACGACTAAGCATGGATATATTTTCACCGATAATGTGTTGGGAAAACAAAAAGAGGATTTCTACAAGTTTGTGGTTTCAAAAATTGATATGAAGCAGCAAAAAAGTAACTGATGAAACAAGTTGGCTGTGGTAGTGTACAACGAAATAATTTCTAAAAATGGAGGTGTATTGGCTGTGAAAATGGTCTTTAGGTGGTTCGGCAAAGGCTATGATAATATTCCTTTAGAATATATACGGCAGATACCGGGTGTATCGGGAGTTGTGGCAACTCTCATGGATATACCGGCAGGAGAGGTCTGGCCTTTAGATAGAGTTAAAGCTTTAAAAGAAGAAATCAATGCTCACGATCTAGAACTTGAAGTAATAGAAAGCGTAAATATACACGAGGACATTAAACTAGGGGAAAAGACCAGGGATAAATTTATAGAAAACTATATAGAGACAATGAAGAACCTATCTCAAATCGGCGTAAAAGTAATCTGCTACAACTTTATGCCTGTCCTGGATTGGGCAAGAAGTGAACTGGCAAGGCCTTTGCCTGACGGCTCCAACACCATGGCGTATAAGCATGATTATATTTTAAGTATCGATCCCCAGAACTTTGCAACTCAAGTGGAAAAGCAGTCTGATTATGAACTGCCTGGCTGGGAACCTGAAAGGCTCAAGGAAATGTCTCTTGCAATAGAAAAATATAAGAGTATCACCGAAGAACAATACTGGGAAAACATAAAATATTTTCTCGATAGTGTAATTCCTTATGCTGAGAAGTATGATGTCAAGCTGGCCATACATCCTGATGATCCGCCATGGCCCATATTCAATCTTCCCAGAGTAATTACCAGCAGAGACAATATACGCAAATTCCTTGACCTCAACAACAGCCCATACAATGGTATAACTCTTTGTACAGGCTCTCTGGGAGCAAATAAGGACAATGATATTCCAGCCATTATACGAGAATTTTCTGGTGAAGGAAGAGTGCATTTTGCCCATATAAGGAATCTGAAGTTTGAGTCAGACAAAGACTTTTACGAAAGCTCACACCTTTCACAGTGTGGCTCTTTTGACATGTTTGAAATAGTTAAGGCATTTTACGATACTGGCTTTACGGGATATATCAGACCTGACCATGGCAGAATGATTTGGGGAGAGACAGGTCGCGCCGGTTACGGCCTTTATGACAGGGCACTAGGTGTAACTTATTTACACGGATTATGGGAAGCCATTGATAAGATGAGCAAACAAAACAAATGACGAATTAGTGTATGTTAACTTTTGCAGTTAGTCTATAATTTTAAAAATGGAGATAGATAGGGGAAAAATATGTTTGAGAAATTAGAGAGAGAAAAAAGGGAATACGCTAGAGAATATGTTGTGCGAGTTTTACGCCACAATATTATAAATTTAAATTTAAAACCAGGTCAGTTAGTAAGTGAGAATGAAATAGCCGAAGTTTTGGGGATAAGTCGCACGCCAGTGAGAGAAGCTTTTATCGAGCTCTCTAAAGAATCACTAGTTGAAATATATCCCCAGAAAGGAACTTGTATTTCACCAATAGATATGGATGTGGTAGAGGAAACCCGATTTCTGAGATGTGCAGTAGAAAAAGCTATTGTACAATTGTGCTGCGATGTCCTTTCACATTCTGATATTGTTCATTTAGAAGAGAATGTTCGTCAACAAGAGCTTTGTGTAGAGCGGCAAAATTACAAATACCTGCATTTTCTCGACAACAGCTTTCATGAGTACCTGTTTAAAGCATGTAACAAAAAAATGATTTATGGTCTTATAAAAAGCGCCATGGCACAATTTGATCGGGTGCGCATACTCAATCTCTTAGAAATGGATATGGAAGTAACTGTAAAGGAACACAAACAAATACTTGAGGCTATAAAAAATAAAGAGAAGGAAATGGCTGAAAAATTCATGGAACAACACTTAACACGGGTTATTTTTGACATGTCTTATTTAAAGGAAAAGCATCCTGAGTATTTTAAAATAAATTCAACTAACACTAGAAGGATTTCCCAGGGCTAAACCCCTTTTGATAAGACTGTTGGAATGTTATTAAAGACATCGTGAATTGCGATGTCTTTTTTTTATTTCCGTGCTGCTCTTGACATTCGTTATTATGTCATTTATACTATTTATAGTGTATTAATACTAATAGTACACTACACACGGCTCTATTGGAGGTGTTAAATTGATAGATATAGATGTAACCAGTAGTACACCTATTTATGCCCAAATTGTAAATGGCATGAAAGAAGGAATTTTAAAGGGGATATTTCAACCGGGGGAAAAATTGCCCTCAGTCAGAGAAATGGCTAAAATGTTGACTTTAAATCCTAATACGGTACAAAAGGCGTATAAAGAGTTAGAGAGGCAAAAAGTGGTGGTTACCATTCAAGGTAGAGGGACTTTTATTTCAAAAGAATACCAGCCTAAAATGGACGAAGATAAGTTAAATGAATTAAAGGAGACTTTCAAAAAGGCAATTGTGGATGCCCTGTATTTAGGTTTTGATAAGGAAGAATTAATCGCTCTTGTTACTGGTTTAGTAAATGAAATGGAGGGATTAAATAGCGATGATAAAAATTAAAGCCTTAGACAAATATCTAGGTGGGATTAAGATACTGGACAATATAAATATTCATGTAAAACCAGGCTCTATTTATGGATTGATTGGGCCAAATGGAGCAGGAAAAACTACTTTAATAAAGAGCATGGTGGATATTTACCAGCCAGAGAGAGGCGAAGTAATTATATCTGGTGAGAACATAAAGGACAATGCTAAGATAAAGTCCAGACTCGGCTATGTTTCAGATTATCAGTATTTTTATCCTTCCTTTAAAATAAGTGAGATAGCTGAATTTTATAAAGGTGCTTATCCCCATTGGAATGATGATAGATATGTTGGGTTGATGAATTTGTTTAAGTTAGATGAAAAAAAGAAAATCAAACACCTGTCAAAGGGAATGAGAGCACAGCTTGCCATACTTTTAAACCTATCCATTATGCCTGAAGTATTGATTTTAGATGAACCCACCTCCGGCTTAGATCCCGTTGTTAAGCGGCAAGTACTAAATTTGATTGTGGATGAAGTAAGCAGCTATAATACCACGGTTATGATTTCCAGCCACCATTTGGGGCAGCTGGAGCAAATTTGTGACCATATCGGCATTATTCATGAAGGAAAAATAATACTGGAAGACAGTATAGAGAATTTAAAAAGCAATGTGAGAAAAATTCAGGTGGCTTTTAAAGGTGAACTTCCAGAAGAAATAAAGAACAATCAAAACATCTTGAAAATCGACAGCATAGGTCGCATACATCAAATGGTAGTGAAAGATAATTTGGAAGTCGTAATTGAGACAATTAAAAAGTATAATCCTATTTTGCTTGAGACCATAGATATGTCATTAGAAGAAATCTTTATATACAAGATGGGAGGGGAAGGCTATGTATTTGAAGATATTGCCCTTTAATAAGACTTTGCTAAAGAAAGATTGGAAAATAACCAAATGGCTGTCCTTTGTTGTAGCAGGCATACTATTTTTTACCATGACATTAGGTGTGATAAGTACTTATAACAACTATCAAATATTTTTAAAGGAAGTGGAAAAGTATCCGGAGCGTTATACCAATTTTGACGAAAATGAATACAAAAAATCGCTGCAGCAGGCTTTACAAACAAGCTTTACCAGATTAACCGGATTTGAACCAAATATAATCATTTTCAGCCCAATGATTGTTGCAGCAATTTTATTCGGAGAGGAAAAGCGCAAAAAGACCTTTGAGGTACTTTCATCAATGCCTTTTTCTAGGTGGGAAATATTTTTTAACAAAGCAGTAATAGCATACTTAAATATAGTTTTACCCTTTTTAATAAATGCAGCAATAATGATAGTAGCTCTGGGTATTTCTAAAGGTTTACGGGATTTTTATTCTGCAGGTATGGTAGTATCTTGGTTTACCGCAGATGCTTTTAGGTTATTTGTCATCCTTAGTTTCTCCCTGCTCTTTGCCAGTTTGACAGGAACTACTGAATCCCAGTTAGTTCTGACATTTATATTTTTTATATTTCCCCTGGGGTTTGCAGGGCTTGTAGAGCTCAATATGTCTATATGGGGATATGAGATGTCTGTTATTCATAGTTTTTTGGATACTTTTGGAGGTTATATGACTTTGTCGGTATTAGACAGAATGGATAAGATACCGGTAGCATTTCACATTTTATCGGCTATAGCGAAGCTTATAGCATCAAAATTACTGTTTGATCATAATAAATTTGAGAGAAATGGTGAAACACTTGAATTTGAATCTGTGGAAACATTTTTCAAGTTAGGAGTTGCCGGATGTGCTTCTCTGTTGTTTGGGGTGATTTTCAGCTGGTTTGGAGAAGGGGATATATATAATTCTGGGAGTATGATTGTAGTTTTGGGTTATATAGTTGGATTCTTGCTCGGTTGGTATATAGCAAGTTATAGTATACAAATAAACAGAGCTAAGGCATAATTAAAAGTCGAGGATTTCTTCCTCGGCTTTTTTATGTTCGGCAACGCCACAAAACAGTAAATTTAAAAAACAATTTATTTAGTAGTAAACGGCTCAAAATCATACTTAAATCCATTCAAACATATTTTATATACGTAATTTTCGATGGCGGTTTAGAAACAATTCCGAAATTATGTTATAATAATGGTAAATCAACATATTTTTACTTTTAAAAAAATATTTTTTAGGGTGAAAAAATGATTATCAAAGCTTCAGCTTTATGTAACAAGAAAACTCTAATCATTAAAGACCCTAACGGAATTTTTGACAAAAAAGATAGGAACTATGATTATGCAGTTTTATTGGATGAAAAAGGCTGCCCAGTTACACTGTATTCTTTCTATAAAGATTGTTACAGTTGCTTTAAACCTGTGTCCAAGTTTTCTTTTGTGTCAGAAGAAGAAAAAGTACAAGTGGATGCTTTTAATAAGCCTCTTATAGTGCTAAATAGGTTCAAAGAAATTATTGGAATAATTGGTGAGAGGGAGTGTATAAAGTTTTTAATCAGACAAATACACTTGATAAAAAACCAATTAAACCAAGTGGAGACAGATTTAGATGCTTTTATGAGCTGTACTGATGATTTGGTTTGTATATCTGACGGTTCTGGCTCCAAAGTCAGGATTAGCTCATCATCTGAAAAATTATATGGTGTAAAGTCAGAAGATTTAATCGGCCAAAATGTTAGAGATCTTGAAAAAAAAGGTATGTATGCCCCCTCTGCTACACGTTTAGTAATTGAAGAAAAAAAGCAAGTTTCTATTACGCAAAAGACCAAAACTGGACGTACATTATTAGTAACGGCAATTCCGGTTTTTAATGACCAAGGGGAAATCAAGAGAGTTGTTAGCATATCAAAAGATATTACCGATGCAAATAAACTGAAATCAGAATTAAAGCAAACCAAACAGCTTTTGCGAAGGTATGAATCAGAACTGGCTACTCACAGGATTGAAGCCATGAAGGATTCTGAAGTAATTTACCGTAGTAAAAGTATGGAAGAATTATTAGAAATGCTCAAAAGGGTTGCAACTGTAGATACTACGGTTTTAATCACTGGAGAAACGGGAGTTGGTAAAGAAGTTATCGCAAAATACATCCACAACATCAGCAATAGAAACAAAGGCCCCTTTATCAAAGTAAATTGTGGTGCCATACCGGAAAATCTTATAGAAGCAGAATTATTCGGTTATGAGAAGGGAGCGTTTACCGGGGCAAGGAGTGAAGGTAAACCTGGCCTTATAGAAGTAGCTGATGGTGGTACACTGTTTTTAGATGAAATAGGTGAAATTCCTCTATCTCTTCAGGTAAAACTACTGAGAGTGCTGCAAGAAAAAGAGTTTATAAAAGTAGGAGGAGTAAAAAACATCAAAGTTGATGTGAGAATAATTGCAGCTACTAATAAGGATCTAAAGAAAATGGTTAAAAACGGCGAATTTAGAGAAGATCTTTATTATAGACTCAATGTAGTTCCTGTTACTATACCGCCCCTTAGGGAAAGGCTTGTAGATATACCAATTCTTGCACATCATTTTTTAGTAAAGTATAATGAAAAATACGGGTATGCAAAACAACTGACAAAAGAAGTAATCGAATGTTTTATGAAATATTCTTGGCCGGGCAATGTTCGTGAATTAGAAAATGTTATTGAAAGATTAGTTGTAACTTCAGAAAGAAACCAAATAACAATAAATGATCTGCCTAATGAAATCTACAATAAAAAGGAAGAAAATAACTCGGGTGGAGTATTTGTGTCAAGACTGATGCCTCTTAAAGAAGCAACTGCCCTTATTGAGTATCAATTAATAGAGAAAGCTCTAGAAGAAGGGGGAAGCACATATAGAGCTGCTGAATTACTGAAAGTAGATCAATCTACAATTGTAAGGAAAATGAAAAAATATAGAACTCTAAACAGCTAGCTAATGATTTTTTGCATTATTATTATGACATTGATGCAAGGATTCATTGTGCTTACTGATAACATTTATTTACAATAGCACTGCTATATACATTAACTCCTGCGAATTCTACGCAGGAGTTTTTTGTTGGCATGAATGTTGCAAGTTAATAATCATAAAATCATAGAATGATTATAACAAAATATTAGGGGGTAAAAAAGTTGAGCGTGCAATACATTGAGGCCAGTGCAATGGAAAGGCTCAGCAAAACCAGTGACGGCATTGAATTATGGTGGGACTCTAATCCACTAGTTTATGAAAGGTGGTGCGAGAAATTTATTGAGTCAGTTAATGATGAAATTAAAGATCTCAAACTGGGTATTTAAAGGAGTTACCACAAATCCACCTCTTACAAAAGCTGTTTTTGATAATTTAAGGGATGAATGGCGCCCTATTATTAATGAATTGATGAAGCTATATCCTGGCATGGACCATAGACAAATTACATGGGAAGCGTACAAGGAAGCATGCAAAAGAGGGGCTGCCAGATATCTAGCTTTGTATGAAAAATCAGGATATACTAACGGTTTTGTCTCTGCTCAGGTTGACCCGAGACTTTTTATTGAACCTTTTTCTATGGTTAAACAAGGATTAGAATTAAGATCTCTTCAACCTAACATAATGGTAAAAGTTCCTGCAACACAAGGCGGAGTACTAGCTATCTTCTTGCTTACAGCTTTAGGTGTGCCGACAAACGCAACACTTTGTTATAACTTACCCCAGATTATGGCAGTTGCTGAAGCAGTAAAACGTGGTAAAGAAATCGGAGAAACCCGTGGAGTAGACTACTCTAGATGGCGTTCTGTCATCACAATTATGATAGGAAGATTTGAAGACGCAAAAATCTTTGCTGAACAGGCAGAAGAGAGAGGTATTGACCTAACAGAAGAGATGAAGCGATGGGCAGGTTTAGCTGTTACTAAAAAAGCCTATAGAATACTTGCCGAAAGAAACTATCCAAGTAAGCTGCTTATTGCATCAAGTAGAGTAAGTCCTGTTGTAAATGGCAGACAAGAAATATGGCACTTAGAAAAATTGGCTGGTGGCAACATTGTGATAACAATGAATCCTAATTTAATTAAGGCCTTTATGCTCCATTATATTGACAGACCTATCGAAAATAAAATTGATGAGCCAATACCAGAAGATGTAATGGCTAAACTTTTAAGAATTCCTTATTTTGCTGAAGGATATGGGGAAAACACGATAAAACCTGAGGATTTTGAGACTCTAGAACCAACTCAAACGACTTATGCTCAATTTTCCAAAGCTATGATTGAACTTGAAGATTACATAGAAAATCTTTTTAGAGAGGTAAAAGAAAAAGTGTCATAAGTTTTAGAAAAAATTAGGAGGATAAATTTATGAATATTGATATAAAACTGAACAATGTAGAAAAAATAGCTGAACAGATTAGAAAAGACAGCATTTGGATGAGTACAAGAGCAGGAACAGGTCATCTTGGGCCGGCTCTATCGATAGCAGATATAATGGCAGTTTTATACGGCAGAATAATGAAATATAATCCCAAAGACCCGTCTTGGCCTGACAGAGACCGATTTATTTTGAGTAAAGGCCATGGATGTCTAGCACTCTATTCAGTCTTAGCTCAATGCGGTTATTTTGATAGGGCGTTATTGGGAGAATTCTGCAGCAAGCTAGATACAATGCTGCCCGGTCATCCTGAAAGAAAATTACCGGGGGTAGAGGCCAATACAGGATCTCTTGGTCATGGCATTGCTATTGGCATAGGTATGGCGATGGCAGGCAGATTAGCTAACAAGGATTACAGAGTATTTGTCATAACAGGAGATGGAGAACTACAAGAAGGAAGCAATTGGGAAGCTGCCATGGCTGCTGCCCATCACAAACTGGATAATTTAGTCGTTATAGTTGATAGAAACAAACTCCAATTAGGTGATTTTACAGAAAATATTAGCCAGCTTGAACCACTGGCTAAGAAATGGGATTCCTTTGGATGGGCGGTAAAAGTAATCGACGGTCATAATATCAAAGAAATAACAGATGTCCTCAGCAGCATTCCACTTACCAGAGGTAAGCCGTCTGCAATAATTGCTAGCACAATAAAAAGTAAAGGCTTAAAGTTTGCTGAAAACAAAGTAGAGTGGCATTATAAAGTTCTTACTGAACAGCAATATAAAGAAATTAAAGATGAATTATCATTGGAGGAACTTGCCTATGAGTAAAATTCAAACAAAATCAACGAGGGTAGCCTTTGCGGAAGCTTTATCAGAAGTAGGGAGAAGCAATTCAAAGGTTGTAACTATAGCAGCTGATTCCCAGTCACGTTATGGTGAATTTGTTAGGGAGTTTCCTGAAAGAAGCTTTAATGTAGGTATAGCCGAACAAACTATGATAGGAGTAGCTTCAGGCTTTGCACTCTCGGGCTATATACCTGTTGTGACTTCATATGCTAATTTTTTAGCCTTTAGAGCAATAGAACAGATAAGAGTAGATGTTGCAACAGAAAGCCTAAATGTAAAAATGGTAGGTACCGATACGGGATTTTCATCCCAATGGCTAGGCTTTACCCACTTAGCCCTAGAAGACATGGGAGCAATTAGTTCATTGCCAAACATAGCAATAATCGACCCTGCCGATGCAGTAGAAACCTTTGAAGCCACTAAAGCAATATTTGACTACGATGGTCCTGTTTACATGCGAATAAGAGGAAGGAAAGCAGAGCCGATTCTTCCAATCAAAGACCGTAAGTTTGAAATAGGAAAGGCCCAAATACTAAAACCAGGTAAAGATGTATTAATAATTGCTTGTGGCAGTTCTGTTTACGATAGTCTCCAAGCTGCAGAAATATTAAAAGATAAAAATATAGATGCCATGGTAGTAAATATGGCGACAATAAGACCTATAGATGAGAAAGCCCTGTCAGACTTAATTCCATCTTTTACAAAAGTAATCACCGTTGAATGTCACAATATTAGAGGAGGCCTAGGCAGCACAATAGCTGAGTTTATATCAGAAAGAGGAATTAATACCCAGCTTTTAAGAATGGGTGTGAAAGAAAGATTTGGCATGGCAGGTTCAGATGAAATGTTAAAGCAAGCATTTTCCTTAGATGGTCAGGGAATAGCCCAAAGGGCAGAGAAATTTTTAAATGAAAAATGTGGGAGGTAATGTGAATGAAAATTGGAGTAGGTTCAGATCATAACGGATTTGCCCTAAAGGAGCTTATTAAAGAACATATAGCTTCTAAAGGAATAGAAGTTGTAGATTGTGGCGTGAAAGATGAAAAACCCGTAGATTATCCGGATATAGCCTTATCAGTTTCAGAAAAAGTTGCATCAGGAGAATTTGACAGAGCTATCCTGATTTGCGGGACAGGAATAGGGATGGCGATTGTGGCAAACAAAGTTCCAGGAGTAAGAGCTGCTCAGGTTTACGATGTATATTCAGCGGAGCGTGCTAGAAAAAGCAACAATGCTCAAGTAATAACACTAGGAGCCCAAGTTACAGGCCCTGAGCTGGCCAAGAAGCTGATTGATGCTTGGCTAGACTCGGAGTTCCAAGGTGGCAGGTCTTTGCCTAAAGTGGAAAAAATAAATGAGATAGACAAACAATTTCGCAAAGCATAGTCAGAAGGATATAGAATTTATCAGATTCAACTTTTTTCAAAAATTCCTGCTTTCAATAAGAAATTAACTTAGAGATATTACATATAAATGGCGGCTCTACAAAAGTAACAAATGGACCATGAATCATAAAGCGCGAAAGAAGTATCTTGTGCAACATGAATAAAAGTGTAATATAATTAAAGAAGGATGTGATTATCAAAAAGAAAGAGGTGATTATGTGCGCAGATATGAATGTGACCTACACTGTCATACAGTACGTTCTGATGGAAATGCCACCCCCCAAGAGTTAATCGATAAAGCAGCTGATGTAGGCATGAAGGTTATTGCCATAACGGACCATGATATTCCACCTCCAACAACACTAGAAATAGAAGGTAAAACAGTAGATATAAAGAAATATGCTGAAGAAAAAGGTTTAGAGCTTGTTTTAGGCAATGAATATTCTTGTGACACCTATGTTGATGATGTTCATATTTTGGGATATGGCTTAAACTGGGATGATGATAAAGTTATACAAGAAGTTGAGCGGGCAAGAAGGAGCAAATCAGATGCTTATAAAAAACTGTGTGAAGTGTTGACAGCAAACGGCATGCCCGTAGACTATGAAAAAGATATTCTAAAATACACAGATGAAAATGGCAATATAAAATATAGGGATCCTGATGAAGTAGAGCGAAAGCATATATTTGAAGCCATGGCAAAAAAAGGCTATGCACCTTCGTGGAATGAAGCCAAAATTTTAGTAAGAGACAATCCAGTGTTAAATGTAAAGAGAGAAAAAATAAAGCCGTCAGATGCCATTGAGCTGATAAAAGCATGTGGCGGTGCTGCAGTCCTTGCACATCCTCATCTAATAGATGAAGTAATAGTATATCCTGATGGTAAAAGACTTACGAGACATGAATATATTAAAAAGCTAATCGATTATGGTTTAGACGGTATTGAGGTAAATTATCCTTATAGCAAGACTAGTTACAAAGGTAATTTGCCAGATGCTAAAATCGCTGCCGAAGTCAAAGAGACATACCAAGGAAAAGTGAGATTTTTCACTGGTGGTTCTGATTATCATGCAGAGGAGAAAAAAGGCATCACAAATGCCAGGTATATTGGGGAAGGCGGTATATCCTACGAAGAATATACAAAAATAAAAGAGTACCTAATTGGGAGTGATAGATGATGCCATTAGTTGAACAGAAAAATGGATTTGCCATAGGTGCCTTTAATGCGAACAATATGGAAGTTGCTCAAGCCATTGTCAGCGCTGCTGAAGAAGAGCAGGCACCAGTAATTGTTCAGATTAGCGAAGGGGCAATAAAATATGCAGGAGAACATTGCATGTTTTCCATTGTCAAATCACTGGCTGAGCGAGCAACAGTTCCTATTGTATGTCATCTAGACCACGGTGTTAACTACGACACTATTATAAAGTGCCTACGGACAGGCTATACTTCTTTAATGTTTGATGGTTCATCATTGCCCTTTGAAGAAAATATAAAGATAACCAAGGAGATAGCTAAAATAGCTCATTCCGTGGGTATACCTTTAGAGGGAGAGATAGGCAGAATTCCCGATGCGGCTAAAGGGCCTCTTTCTCCGGAAGAGATGAAAAAGTATCTGACTACACCTGA
>JAMNZY010000139.1 GCA_023622055.1 Bacillota bacterium | reverse complement strand
GTGTATGGTATAATATAAAAAAGAGTGATTATTTAAAAATATCAAATCGTAAAAATAAAAATGTTGATTTTATGCGTTTTCAATGGGGTTATATAATAGGTATTTTGTTAGAGGTGCTTTTTTCGCCTGGGGAAAAAACAGAAAATTTTAAAAGGTTATATAATAGGTATTTTGTTAGAGGTGCATACTTCCACACGTCTATACTCTCCGGCTCTGGCAAAAGGTTATATAATAGGTATTTTGTTAGAGGTGTTTCTTCAGGTTGTGAATCCAATACAAAGAATATATGTTTATATAATAGGTATTTTGTTAGAGGATTTTTATCGCAAAATGTTGAATGTACCTATTTAATATTTGTTTTTAGACAAACTCTTTCTCACTAAACTATTAAACCCAGGAGGCAGTAGTGTGCGGATAAAATTTAGATTTGCAAGTAATGAGCCCATAGTAATTCCCGTCCAGTATAATCATGCCCTTCAAAGCATGATATACAACAATATCTCTCCCGAACTGGCGGATTTTTTACACGACCAAGGTTTTCTCTTCAGTGGAGCTGACAGTGGCATCCCCCATTGAAAGATTCCTAAGGGAACTGTCAGAAGGCATGCTGCGAAAAACTCATTTTGTCCTATTGAGGCAAAAAATATTTCTTGAGAGCGTAAGTGTCTGTCCTCCTGTGGATTTTGATAATGTCCCAGATGAAGTAAAAATTAAGATGCTGTCACCTGTTGTCGCGTACAAAACCGACAAAGATAGCGGTAAAACTATATACTACTCCCCTTGGGATGAGACTTTTACGGAGCTTATAAGGAAAAATCTAGAGAAAAAATACTTTTTGCTGACAGGGGAGAGACTTGAAAATCCTCTTTTTAGGATAATCCCTACAAAGGCTCAAGATAGGCGGTACTGCAAGATACTCAATTACAAGGGTACAGTCATCAAGGGCTGGCTGGGAATATACATACTGCAAGGGGATAAAAGGCTCATAAAAACTGCCTATGATGCAGGCTTGGGCTCTAAAAACCCGCAGGGCTTTGGGTGCTTTGAAATAATTTAAGGAAGGGAGGAAAGGGCTTGCTTAAAGAAATAGTGTATTTAGCAGGTTTACTTCACGATATAGGGAAGTTTACCGAACGAAGCAAAAGCTACCCTGTCGATGAAAAGTACAAAGATATAAAAGTAGGTCATCCAAAGTATTCGGCCCAACTGTTAGAAACTCTGAGCAAAAAAAGCTCTTTTTTTGAAAATTACACCCAAGAATTAATTGATCTAGTGTTATACCACCATGAACCTAAAAATGATCTTGAAAAGATAATCCAACTTGCCGATTGGCTGTCATCATCTGAGAGAGAAGAAGGGGAAACAAAGGAGAGGTATTTTACTGTACCACTTACTCCCATCTTTTCAAGGCTTTTTAATGGATGCGATAAGAGATTTGGATATGCTCTTGCACCTCTTTCCATATCAGAAGGGTTTCCTAAAGAAAATCTTTCTCTCACTACAGTCCAATATAAAAATCTAGTAGATGCTTTTTTAAAGGAACTCTCTGCCGTAAAAAACACTACTCAGCTGTATTTTTTATTGGAAAAATACCTTTGGTGTGTCCCTGCTCAAACCACCAACTATGTTCCAGATATCTCCCTATTTGACCATGCCAAAACCACAGCAGCTATTGCCCTTTGTCTATACGATGAGTATTCTGCCGGCAGCCTCACATCAGAAGGCTTATATAAAATGACAAACAATATCGATAGCCACTTTATGCTGATTAAGGGAGATGTTTCAGGCATACAGGATTTTATCTTCCACATACCCAGCAAAGGTGCAGCTAAGTCATTAAAGGGTCACTCGGTATACATCTCTTTACTTTCCGATGTGATAACCAGGTATTTGGTAAGGGAGATGGGCCTTAAAGAGGCAAATATCCTGTACAATGGCGGAGGCAATTTTTATATTTTGGCACCCAAGACTTGTGAAGCAAAGTTTGGGGAACTGAAAGAGAGGGTTTCTCAACTATTGCTAAAGGTCCACGGAGGCTCTATATATGTGGCATTAGACTACATACTCCTTTCTCCAAAGGATATGACTAGCTTTAACACTCATTGGAACAAAATTACACAAAAAGTGGATGTATTAAAGAGGAGAAAGTGGCAGGAGATTGATTTGCGGGAGAATTTCGATTTTATCTTCGGCCCCATGGGAGCAGGTTCAAAGGCCGGCACTTACTGCCAACTTTGCGGTGTGGAAAGTTCCGAGAGAAAAATCACCATTAATCCCGAAAACGAAAAGAGCTACTGCACTTTCTGTGCCAGCTTTATAGATTTGACAAATGATTTAAAAGATGCCGATTGCCTTGTAATAAAAGAAGTGAATGTGGCTGATAAAAGTGACGTGAAAGACTATCAGGACATGTTTAGGCTACTGGGATATGAATATCGATTTACAAAAAAACAGCATCTAAAAGATAAAGACATTGCCCATGCATTTTTGATAAATGACACAGACTTTATAGAAAAAGGCTTCAAAGGTTATGTAATGGGCTCTTATCAGCTTCCTTACAATGCCGAAAAAAATCAGCAGCTGAGCTTTGATGAAATTGCATCAAAGAGCGTAGGGGATAAGAAACTGGCCCTGCTAAAGCTGGATGTGGATAACTTGGGCAATATATTTTCTAAAGGCTTGGGGAAGAGTTCAACAGTTTCCAGAGTTACATCCCTCAGCCGCATGTTGGCTTTGTTTTTCGAAGGGTACATCAATCACCTCATCCATGAAAAGCAGTGGCACAACTCGCTATATGTGGTGTTTTCCGGCGGTGATGATACATTTGTGGTGGGAGCCTGGGATAAGGTGTTGGATTTTGCCAAAGAATTTTACGACAAATTCCGAGAATTTACCTGTTATCATCCCCAGGTTACCTTTTCTGCAGGCATCTGCATTTTCAGGGAGGGCTTTCCCATTATCATGTCATCCCGCATAACGGAAGAAGCCCTGGAAGATGCGAAAAATTATCTAGAAAAAGGCCAAGAAGTTCCCCAAAAGAACAAAATATCCTTGTTCGGAGAAGTGTTCAGCTGGATAGAATTTGATGCCATTAAAAACTTAAAAGGCCTCCTGCTGGAGATTATAGCCAATAACTCCCAGAGGAAAAATGCGGAGTCTTTTGGCAGAGCTTTCTTGTACAAGATATGGAGGTCTACTTTAGGCTTTAAGAGGATTCTGGAAGACTCCCTGCGAGGTCGGGTAGACAATATTCGCTTTTGGCGCCTGGCTTACTATCTGCGGGATGTGGCCCGGGTGGACGCTGAAAAGTTGATTGGGGAATACAGAAAAATAGTCATAGACAATCTCCTAGGAAAATCAACTGATGACAAGATAAAAAATATCATGATAGTTCCTGCAGCTGTGAAATGGGCCCAGATGGAGACAAGAAAAGTCAAGGGGGAATCTTAAATGAAAGGCAAAGTTAAGACAATTCGCGATAATTTCGGATTTATTACCGGTGAAGACGGGAAGGATTATTATTTCAACGAAAAATCCCTGGCAGAAGGATTGACAATGAAGGATTTATCAGTAAATACACCATTGACCTTTGATGTGCAAAGACAAGCGGATAACAAAGTGAGGGCTGTAAATTGCAAAATAGTAAAAAATGAGGCTGTGGAGTTTTTTGAAAAGCACGTGCTGAATTTGAGCAGCCATAAGGAATGCTACGATGCCTTCTGCGACCATGCCAAAAGCTATGCTGAAAGATTAAAATCTGGGGAAGTCACCACATCTATGATTAGAAAAATTTACGCCAGGATTCTCAATGCCCGGACGGTGTCTGATGTAAAATTTTTGCGGCCTCATTTTGCATATACTTCAGGCCGAAACGAAAAAAACGCCATTTTAAGAGAGTTCATGGATTTGCTGGATGTATTAGTGAAATCCATGGAGATTGACAATGAAGAACATTTAAACAATTTCAAGGAGTTTATGGAAGCCATTGTAGCTTATAGAAAATATGTTGGCGATGATAAGTAAAGGAGGAACACATGATGAGGTTAATGGGAAAGCTTTTTATAAATGGGAAGATAAGAGCACTTACAGGACTTTCCATCGGAGGTTCGAAAACTGACGTTGCCATCGGCGATATAGACAACTGTGTCATTAAAACCAGTGAGGGAGTTCCTTACATACCGGGCTCCTCTTTAAAAGGAAAAATACGGAGTCTCTTGGAAAAAAGCGATTTAGAAAATATATTAGCGAAAAATGAAAAATCCAATACCGGCCTTTGCAACTGTGGTGAAAAAGTCTGCAAAATCTGTGTGGTCTTTGGCAATTCAGGGGATAAAAGGTTAAAAGAAGCAGGTCCTACCCGCCTTGTGGTAAGAGACTGCCATTTGACGCCAGAAACCAGGCGGAAAATGGAAGAAAAAGAGGGAGAATTTCGAGAACTGGAGCTAATTTATACAGAAACCAAGTGGGAAAATGTCATCAACCGACTTACTTCACGGGCGGATCATCCCAGACAGACGGAAAGAGTTCCTCGGGGAGCAGAATTTGACTTTGAGATGGTCTTTGATTTCTTGGAAAAAGATGATATTGAGAGATTTTATTTCTTGATTTCGGGGCTGAATCTCCTAGAAGACGATTATCTTGGGGGAAATGGCTCCAGGGGCTATGGACGCATTGAATTTCGCGATGTGGAAATTTCCCTAAAGACACTGGAAGATTATCAGGGCACAAATCAGCGGCAGGTCCTTTATTCCGGTATGTTGGAAGACTTCCCAAAGCACAAGGATGAATTTGAAAGAGAACTTTTAAAAAAGCTGGGAGCTGAATAGCCCATGAAGGTTTTTAAATTCTATCCCAAAAACCGATCAAAGTTTCACTTTGGAAGCAGTCACGGCAAATTGGAAGAAACTTTTTCATCAGACAAGCTTTTTTCTGCCCTGAACAACTGTGCAGTACTACTTTACGGTTCAGGTGAAGAAAATAAAGTATTGGATTTTCTGCATAATTGCCGCATTTCTTCCCTTTACCCGGGGATACAATCTTTCAATATGGAAAAACAAGAGACGGCAGAAATGTTTTTTTTCCCCCGCCCAATGCTGCCTCAAGAATTTGTAGAAGATAAGGATTTGCAAACCCATAAAAAAGAAAAAAAGATAAGATATATTTCCATCGGCGCCTTTAAACACTTAAACAAATTTTGGCAGGCCAAGGGCAGATGCGAATTTAATATGTCAGACTTAAAGGCCTTCGGCGGAGTGTTTGCGTGCACTGCAGAGGAACTGCAGGCTCTGGGCCTCAATGAGGATTATGAAAACATAAAATTAATGAATTTTGATGCAAAACCCAGAGTGGTAATTTCCCGCTTTGATGACCACTCGGAAAACTTTTTCTACCAGGAAGAAGGAGAGGTTATCTACCACCAAAAAGATAATATCCTGCTTCGGCCTTTTATGTATTTTTGCATTGACGGTGAAAGAGACAGCTCTTTGACTGCAGTAATAAGGCTTGTGGCAGATGAAGGTCTTGGTGGAAAGCGGAGCCAGGGCATGGGATATTTTGAAGAGGTCCTGGAAGATGAGCTGCCTGATGAATTGTTTTCTGGGGAAGGCCAATACTACATGAACATTTCCACAGTCTACCCCGGCAAGGAAGAGGTGGATGATTTAGAGTACTATGAACTGGTGGAAAGAAGCGGCTATATTTATTCTCAATTTGGAAGACCTTTTAGAAAGAAGCGGGTTAGACTCATTAGAGAAGGCAGTATCTTTTCTCGAAAGATAAAGGGCCAAATTATAGATATTCGTCCTGAAGCCTTTAAAGAGCACAGCGTGTTTTTAAATGGAAAAGCCTTTCTCATCCCCTTGGGGAGGTGCAGTGATGAATTTTAAAGTAAAACTTACAACCCTTACCCCTGTCAACATAGGAAGTGGCGAGATTTTATCCCAGTTTTGCGATTATGTATATGACAAGGGCTTTATCTACTACTTAGACTATGATTTAATCGCCCAAGAGCTTTTGAAAATGCCAGATGGTGAAAAACTAATCGATGAGTTTGTGGCAATAGTCCGGGCACAGGCCGGCGGCAGTGTGCAAAATCGGTTTAGAATAAAGGGGTTTTTGGAAAACACAGGCCTTGATTTTAAAAACTTTGCTTCAAAAAAGATAGCAGTGGATGGTGAAACAAAGGAACAAATCCAGCTCCAGGTAAAATCCGGCGGCAGGCCATATATTCCAGGCAGCAGCTTGAAAGGTGCCATTCGTACGGCTATTATAAGTTACTTCTTTGCGCCAAATTCAGAGAAAAACATAAAAGATGTCAGGGGCTACATAGGTCAGGATATATTGGGGAAATTTAATGACGATATATTAAAGTTCTTGCAGGTATCTGATTCAATGCCTTTCGAGGAAGAGGACCTGGGGATTGTAAAATTTTATAGGTTCAATTTAAAAACCGACAAAATGGATATTCCCGTTGTAAAAGAAGTCATCCCTCCAAGTAGGGAGAGCACATTTATAATAGGCTTTAAAGCAAAAAAAGGCCAAGTAGACAGCAGATTCGAGTTCTTGGAAGAGGGAAAAGGGGATATAGTATTTGAAATGATAAATAAATACTCCCGAAAAAATGTGGAAAATGAGATGGAGTACCTAAAAAGGAGCAACAGCAGTGAGCTGCAGGATGTAAAGGAGTTTTATAATGGCCTTTTGGATGTAATCAGCAGCGCTGACAACACTAAAGAAGCTTATCTCAGAATCGGCTCTGGCAAAACATATTATGACAATACTATAGCTCACCATCTGTCGAAAGACTTTGTAAAAGACATAGTATCGCGAAACTTTAAAAAAGCCGACCCTAACTTTTTCCCCAAGACAAGGACTTTGGTGCTGCATAATGGTCAAAAACTTGCCCCGGGCTGGGTGAAACTAGAAAGAATGTAATGGGGGAATTTCATATGGCTAAAATCCTGATTTCTTCTTTAGGGACAGGCCGGCTGAAGAAAGATAAGAATTCAGAGAGAAAATACGACGATACTATTTATAAGTTCCAGGCCAGTGACAAAACTTATGAGACTCCCTTTATAGCAGCGGCACTATGTGATTACTTGAAGGTGGACAAATTGTATCTGATAGGCACTTCAAAATCCATGTGGGAAGAGGTTTATACTTATTTTTCCACTAAGAGTCAGCAAACTGTGGATGATGACTACTGGGTTGAATTGGGTGAGAGAGTAAGCAACTTTAAGCTGGGAGATGAAAAATTAAAAGATGAAGACTTATCCAAAGTTAACGATGCCATAGATAAGTACTTAAAATATATTAAGGCTGATGCCACAGGAGGTTCCCACTGCTTTATAATTGATTATGGATTAAATGAAGAAGAGATTTGGAACAACTTCGATGTGATGATGAAAATTGGGGAGACTTTGAGTGAAGAAGATGAGATTTACCTGGACATAACCCATGCTTTTCGCTCAATCCCGCTGTTTCTCTACATAATGCTGGATTTAATTAGAATACTGAAGCTGAAAAATGACTTTAAACTTGGTGGTTTGTATTACGGCATGTTGGATGTAATTGGGGAATTGAAGTATGCTCCA
Source organism: Bacillota bacterium (assembly GCA_023622055.1). GTDB lineage: Bacteria > Bacillota > Thermosediminibacteria > Thermosediminibacterales > Tepidanaerobacteraceae > DTU063. The sequence goes on along the minus strand of JAMNZY010000139.1, from coordinate 1,345 downwards.
GTAGTGGATTTGAGCCCCCTTTACAACCTGACCTTGTGGACAAGAGGAGCCTACAATTTTTTAAACTTCGGAAATGGATATCTTTTGGCGGATTTAATGAGCAATCAGGATTTATCCGATAGAATCAGAAATATTTCAGATATCGTCAACATCAACTTCATAGACGAATTTAAGAGAGAGATAGACCGCCTATCTGGCCTGCTAAATGATACAAATTCAGCAGACCCTCTAATTAAATACATGGAACCATATTTGATGACATTTGTGGACCAGTTTAAAGGGATAAACTCCAGTTCACAGCTTCAACTGGTTCTAGCCAAATGGTACTTTGAGCACAAGAGATTTGCCCAGTGTTATATCTGCCTGGCAGAGGCCATTGTTTCAAGAATACTGGAAGAGTATCGGGCCAGGGATTCCAGGATAAAGTGGAACAATTCCAATAGAGAAAGAATAAAGCATTTAATACACGGAACTAAATTTGACACCATGGATAAATTCAAAGACTTGTGTAAAGTATATAAAGAAATTAGTTGTACCAGAAATCTCATCGCCCATGCGGGTTTTGCAGATAAAGATGAGGCTTACAAAGAGGCTATTGATAAAATAAATACCCATATACGCAACACAGAAAACTATGTGTTTAACAATAAGCATTTAAAAGAGGTGCCTGATTTATTTCCATTTAATGAATTAAAACGCTGACTGTATGGAGGCCGAAACTTAATGAGACAAGTATTTTTGCTGTTTTCACACCAACTCACTCCAACCCAAAAAGATGAACTTAAAAACAAATACAAAGTGGATAAAATCATCTATCTTCCAGCAGAGCTGCAGGATATCTGGTCAAACATACCTCCAGAACTTCCCTCAATAAAAGACTACCTTCAAGATATACTTATCTGGCTAAAAGAAAACTCAAAACCAAAGGATTTGGTATTGGTTCAAGGAGAATTTGGAGCAGTTTTTATACTAGTTAACTTTTGCATGAAAGAAGGACTGATTCCCATATATGCCACTACAAAAAGAGAGGTTTCTGAAGAAATCTTAAAGGATGGAACTGTCCAGCTGAGCAGAAAGTTTTCTCATGTGAGATTTAGAGAATTTGAAATGTGAATATAAAATAGTCTTAACTAAAAAAGTCGTCGACCTCTAGTAGTGCAAAAAACCCTGGAGGTCGACGACTTTTTTCACTTTATCAAAAACCCTTCGAAAGGGTTGTATATCAAGGGAAATATGTTATAATAAAATAAAGCCGAAACATTGCGAAATTACAGTTTAAAAATACAAGTACCTTAATCTAACTGCATTTAAATGGGTTTTTAGCCTACCTATAAGGGATTGAAAC
>JAMNZY010000136.1 GCA_023622055.1 Bacillota bacterium | reverse complement strand
CCTTTTGATAGCCCTTTTCTACGTCTTAAATTTTATAAATCTGCTAGACAGCATAATGGGAGTAGTATTAGTAAAAGTTGCATTGGAATTGCCTATGGCCACCTGGATGATAAAGGGCTTTTTTGACGAAATTCCCTGGGAACTGGAGTGGGCAGCATACATTGATGGCTGCAATAAGTTCCAGCTGTGGTACAAAGTCATACTCCCCCAAATAAAACCTGGAATTCCTATACCTTCTTATTTAGCAGTGAACACTATACACTGGCTGTCTTTTTGAAAAACTTAATTGGAGACTTTAGATTTTTGGATTACGGGTTGCTTGCAGCGGCAGGACTTTTTTACTTAATTCCTGTAATTGTATTTTTCTTAATTTCTCAGAAATCCCTTATGAAAATCAATTTCGGTGGCATTAAGGGATAAAAAGGCCAAGGAGGTTCGGAGGTACCTATGAGAGTAATACTGAGAGACATAACCAAAAAATTTGGCACTTTTGTGGCAGTAGACAATTTGAATTTAAACATTCATGACGGTGAATTTGTGGCACTGCTTGGTCCCTCGGGTTGCGGCAAGAGCACTACTCTCTTGATGCTGGCGGGGATTTACAAACCTGATAAAGGAAAGATAATATTTGGCAATAAAAATGTCACCCATGAACTTCCCAAAGACAGAAATGTAGGCATGTGTTTTCAAAATTATGCCCTTTATCCTCACATGACAGTATTTGAAAATATAGCCTTCCCCCTGAAATTGAGAAAGATGCCTAGAGACATTATTGAAAAAAAAGTCAACCAAATAGCCCGGAAATTTCATTTGGATTCCCTCCTTAATAGACGACCCAGTGAAATTTCTGGCGGCCAGCAGCAAAGGGTAGCTTTAGCTAGAGCCCTGGTAAAAGAGCCAAAGATTTTATTGTTAGACGAACCACTGTCTAATCTAGATTCGGGTCTTAGAATATCCATGAGGGCTGAAATAAAGAAGCTGCAAAAAGACCTGAGTATTTGTAACCCACGACCAGACAGAAGCCCTTTCCATGTGCGACAAAATAGCAGTGATGAACAAAGGCACCCTGCAGGATTTTGATACGCCGGAAAAACTTTACTCACAGCCCAAAAATCAATTTATAGCAGAATTTATAGGAAACCCTCCCATGAATTTTTTGGATGTAGTATGTATTAGGGAAGGAGATAAAGTGTACTTAAAAGGAACCTCGTTTAAGATAGAGCTTCCTGAAAGGGCAAAGAGAGAGTTTGCCCAAATACAAAACGGTGAAAAAGTTATTCTTGGGATTCGGCCAGAAAATCTAAAACTGACCAGTGAGGGGCAAAACACTGTGAAAGGTGAGATTTATGTAGTGGAACCTTTAGGAAGGGATAAGCTGGTAAATGTAAAAATCGGAACCAATAGAATCAAAGTCATTGCACCACAAGACTACAATGGGAACATGGGGGAAAATGTATTTGTTCGCTTGGATATGGATAAAATTCATCTCTTCTCCAGTGAAGACGGCAATTCTTTGAGAATGTCTGCTTAAAATTTTACAATATAATCTAAAGTAAGTATAATATGTAGAACAGAAGCTGTATTTATTATTTTGGCGGAGTGAAATGGGCATGAATGTAACCATAAAAGATGTAGCCAAGGCCGCCGGAGTTTCCAAATCCACAGTTTCCCGGGTTTTTTCCAATTCGGGAAATTACAGTGATGAGACTAAAAAAAAGGTTTTGGAAGCTGCGGAAAGATTAAATTACAGGAAAAACACCATAGCAACGGCTATGAAGACTAAGGAAACCAAAAATTTGGGCTTAATTATATATAAGAAGCACAAGCCCATTCTTTCCCACCCCTTTTATGCTCCCATTGTTGAAGCCATTGTGGACAGTTCCAGAGAAAGGGGTTATAGCATAATAATAGCCACAGACCAAGATATAGAAAGCTCCGCAGCAGAATCTCTCCTGGAAAAGAGGGTAGACGGCATTATATTTACCAGCTTTATCCACGAGGCCATCATAAAAAAATGCAAGGAAATGGGACTGCCCTTGGTTTTATTGAACTGTTCCATGGATTTAGATGTGACCTTTGTCAAGGCAGACGATTACATGGGAGCCTATGAAGCTGTTGTGTATTTAATAAAGAAAGATTATACAGAAATAGGATTTCTTTGCGGATCTCTTCAAAATCACAGTTATTACGAAAGATATCGAGGGTATCTGGCGGCTTTAAATGACTACAATATACCAGTTCGGGAAAAATTCATGCGCTTTGGAGAAGCCACCATCAGCGAAGGGACAAGACTCATGAATAGCATGTTAGAGTCTGGTGATGTTCCAAGAGCTATTTTTGCCAGTTGCGACATGATGGCAATCGGCGCCATTAAAGCAATTAAAAAGGCAGGTTTAAAGATTCCCGATGACGTGGCTGTCATCGGATTTGAAGATATAGAGCACAATGTCTTAATTGAGCCTGCTTTGTCAACGGTTTTTGTAGACAAAGTGAAAATGGGCCAAATGGCAGTGGATGTTTTGCTTGACCAAATTGGCGAAAAACCCAAATCAAGAAGAGAGAACATTCTCCCAACAAAGCTGATTTTGCGGGAATCTAGCTAAATTCTTTTACAAAAAATTTTATGGTGTGTCAATAACCAGTAAAAATGTCACTTAAAAAAGAGTAATTTTATTCTATGAAAATGTCACCTTTGACATAAAATAAAAACAACAAAACACGTTACAAATTTGTTAAATATTGT
>JAMNZY010000241.1 GCA_023622055.1 Bacillota bacterium | reverse complement strand
TTTTGGCGCCACCTGTCCCGTATTACATTGAGAGATACGGTCTTTAAAAACCCCATAAAGTTTTCTTGGGGAAATTTATCTTTTTGAAAGTACTTTAAGGTTTTTACATAAGTCTCCTGTGTGATATCCTCTGCCTCCTCCCTATTTTGCACTTTATAATAGATAAATCGGTAAAGAGGTTCCCATGTATCAAGGCATATCTTTTCTATTGCATCAAGATCACCTTCTGCAGCCTTTTTATACACATCCGCAGTTATCACAAGTTCTACACCTTCTTTCCGGCCGGTTGTCTGTATTCACTAATAAAAACGATATTGAATCAAAAATGTTACATACACTTTTTGGAAATTAATGAATAATTAGACCAGCTAACAAAAGAAAAGTCAAGATTTTTTACGAAGAAAATCTAACAAACAAATAGGCACAGCAAATAAGCCCTCAAAAACAACGGACAATATTTCAGGGATACCTATAGATATTCGTATATATCAATTTACCTAAGCAACCTTTCTGATTTTAGAACGATAAAGCGCCACCTGTTCCTCGGGAGTAATTAAAACAAAGGAGCGATTGTTTTTAAGCACGGAAAAAATAATTCTTACAAGCTTATTCATCACAGCACCTAAAGCTTGTTTTCTAGACTTAGACTTAATTTTCTCCTGATAGTAGTCATAAATAACTGGATTGACACATTTTCCGTTAGGGGCTTTTCTTACAGATATAATAGCTGCAATATAAAGAGCTTTTCGTATATAAGGAGAGCCTCTTTTAGTAAACTTGTTTTTAGTTCCAGTAAAATTTCCTGATTGTTTGACACTTGGGTCAATACCACAATAAGCCACCAACTGTTTGGCATTATCAAACCTACTGATATCCCCAATCTCACTTGCAATAATAGCAGAAAGCTTTTTGCCAAAGCCTGGGATACTACTAATTAAATCAACCTCGGGTATAGTAATAGCACACTCTTTAATCAATTTCTCTAACTCCTGCAGCTTATTATCTATATACATTAAGTTTTGAGCATAAATACGGACAATTTCATATAAAGCTGCCAAATCAACTCCAGTATCCTTAGCATCTTTAGCACACTTTACAAGCAGCTTGTACTTTTTTTCGGCATACTCTAAAGACCTCCTAGAACAAGAGCGAATTAAACTTACAACATCCTCCTCAGTTGCGTTTAAAAGCTCATCAGGGGAAGAATAATTTACAAGTAGCTCTATAGCTGTTTTAGAAGAAACTGTACTAAAAACTTCTGTAAAACCTGGAAACACTTGATCCACAGCAGATATTAACTGATTTACTATGGTAACCCTTTGTTCTGATAAATTAGAAAAAGCTCGGGAAAATATCTTAAGATTCTCTATAGAGTTTTTTGAAGGGTGATACTTACGCAAATCACAAACAAAATAAAGCTTGGCCAGCTCTTCCGCATCCACTTTATCATTTTTTACTTTTCTAATGTAAGAATTTTTGATAGAATGAGATTGAAGAGGATTTACTAAAAAAACTTCAAAACCATTCTTACAGAAAAAGTGGACTAGGCGTGGAGAATAGTGGCCGGTGGATTCTAAGACGATTGCCGGTTTTCTATTAAAAGCCTTTTCCACTTTTTCTAATTTATTTAATACAAAATCCAAGCCCTTTTTAGTATTAAATGCTTTAAAAGGCTCTAAATATTTTTTACCATCAGGAGAAAGAACACAGTAGAAACAAAACTCTTTAGCCACATCAACTCCAACGACAGGATAAAAATTATTCATAAAACAGCAACTCCTAAATCAAGTATTTGAAGGATTATCCATTCCATTCCCAAAGTTTACAGCCTTGCACGTTAAACGGGAATAACAAATCCCAACCAGCCAAAACGTATATACTTTTGAAATGGATTAATAGTCTAAATATCGGGTATAGAGAGAACCTCTTCCCTGGGACAGGTACATTAATATCCTTCAAAAACATTATGGTACAAAAAATTCATTGCCTTATCAAAATTTAATCAAGACTTTGACACTAGCCGCTGCACCATAGAATAACTTAAATCCGTCAATTCTGCTATCTCTTTGTATGTCAATTTTACCTCCAAAGCCAGCTTGTCCAATAAACTTTGAAAGGCCTCACCTTTTTGTCGCAGCTCGAGGACATTGTTAGCTCCATTTTCGGCAAGAGCCATGTTAATCAGCTTTCTGGCCACAGATTTCTTCATCTTATCCTGTTCTTCTTTTACATCAAGGTAAATATTCAAATCCTCTTCCTCATGCATCTTAAGAAATGACTCGTTATCACTAAAATTCTCCTGCTTTAGCTGCAATGCTTTATCATTAAGCAATTTGGACTTACCCGATAAATAGTCCTTTAAGCTGCTCCATTCATAATCCTGGGGAGCCTTCACCATATGGGCTTGCACCGGATTTCGATGAATGTATCTTAGTACACCCCAAAAATGCCTTTCATCTTCTACACACTCACTTTTGTATCGACCTTGAAAGACAGGCCCTACTCTGTTTTTCTCCCGATTATAATATAATGCATAAGATCCGTTGACTTTTTTCATAAAAGCTACTAAATCTTCCGGCCCCGCCTTTAACAAAAGATGCACATGATTGTCCATAATGCAATAGGCATATATACCTATATTACCTTCCGCAACTTTATCAGCTAAGATATCCAGCAATTGTTGCTTCGCATCTACGCTTTCAAAAATTCGCTCTCGATTTAAACCCCGCATCATAATGTGGTAAAATCCTGTCTTGCTGAATTGTCGCGGAACCCTTGGCATGGCAATCACCCCTTGCAGCGATTATACCTAATGAATTTTGAAGATTTCACTATTGTTCCTGCTGCCCATTAATTTAAACACGGGTTATGAATATTTTGTACCTGTCCCGAAATATTTACCGAAATATTTAACAATAACATAACTGATTTTTCTTAAAATGTCTATAATTTCTTATAAAGTATCCAAAACAAAAAAGCATCTCTGGGGATGCTTTTTTAGTAAATACTCAAAAGGAGATATGAATATTTTGTACCCGTCCCGAAATATTCATTAGAGGAGGGAGGTTAGTAGGTCTTTGGATATGTTAGGGATGACTATGCTTTTCACTAAAGTTCCTTCTGGCTCAGCTTTTTGACAGCCTGCTTCCACGGCTGTTTTTACGGCACTTACATTTCCCAGCATAGTCACATAGGACTTGCCGCCAAGGCCAATGGCCGGCCTTATCTCTATCAGTTTTATATTTCCCGCTTTTGCTGCAGCATCGGCAGCAAGGATGCAGGCAGTGACAGAGAAGGTCTCTAAGACTCCTAGAGCATTGAGAGAGTCTAAATTATCAAGTACAGTG
>JAMNZY010000129.1 GCA_023622055.1 Bacillota bacterium | reverse complement strand
TGAAGGCATGGCAATAGCCACTGCCTTTAGATTATCTGGCATGAGCGCATTTTTTGCTTTTTTAGCAACAGCCCTTGCCGGATTTCCCATGGTCTTGGGTTCAGTAGTAGGCCAAAAATTGGGCCAGATTTCCCCGGTCTTTATTGCCGGATCCCTAGGTTTTGCTGCAGGTGCCATGATATACGCAGTGTGCAAAGAAATACTGCCAGATACTTTCGTAATTGGGAGAAGTTCTCCTTGGGGCCTCATTTGGGGTCTTATTACAGGAATTGTTTTATTTAATGTACTATAAGTTAGTAGCTGCATTTTTTGCTTAATCACGAGTGAAACTACTTACACAATTCCTATAGGTGAAGATGACGGCAAGCGCTCCCGTTAGTTAGACCGTTGTCATTCTTAAATTTGGGGCAAACGGAGCAGGGGCAGCGCGCAGGACGCGCGCTGACGGGCACTCGGCAGGACGCCGAATTGCCCGTGAACCCCTGCGGAGTGCAGCACCAAATTTTTAGAATGACAGGTCTAACTTCAGGGAGAGATGCCGTCATCTTCACCTATCTTCACAAAGTGAGAGAGTTTATTATATTAAATAAAATTATATAAAAAGAAGGTATTTCTATGGTAGAAACTAAAATAATTACTGTTGATAAAAACAGACCAGAAAAGGATAAGATAAAAAAGGCAGCGGAAATCATACGTAAAGGGGGCCTTGTTGCCTTTCCCACTGAAACTGTTTACGGCTTAGGAGGCAATGCCCTTGATGAAGATGCAGCTAAGAAAATCTATGCCGCCAAGGGCAGACCTCAAGACAACCCACTTATCGTCCACATCTCTGACATTTTGCAGCTGGAGAAATTAGTAAAGGAAATCCCGGAAAGGGCTAAGCTTTTAATGGACAAGTTCTGGCCTGGCCCTCTCACTATCATATTTAACAAAAGTGAAGTAGTTCCCTTTGGCACTACTGCAGGTCTTGATACAGTGGCAATTAGAATGCCTTCTCATGCTGTGGCCCTTGAGCTAATTAAAGAGGCAGGTGTTCCCATTGCCGCGCCAAGTGCCAATATATCTGGAAAGCCAAGCCCCGTATGTGCTGAAGATGTTGCTGAAGATTTAGCTGGAAGAATCGACATGATATTGGACGGCGGGAAAGTAATGGTGGGAGTTGAATCTACAGTGCTGGACCTTTCGGAAAAGGTGCCCATAATTTTACGACCCGGTGGAGTCACCCGTGAACAGTTGGAAGAAGTATTAGGTAGAGTAGAATTGGACCCGGGCCTTGCACCCGGTGAAAAGCCCCGTTCTCCGGGACAAAAGTATCGTCATTATGCTCCCAAAGCTCCCATGACCTTGGTAGAGGGCTCCATTGACAACCAGGTAAAGGTTATCAATGAACTGGCTGAGAAATTGGAAGCAGAGGGCCTTAAAGTGGGCATAATGGCAACAGCCCAAACACGTCATCTCTACACTAGAGGCCATATTATTTCTGCCGGTGACAGGACTGCACCCCTTACCATATCATCTAATATTTTTAGCATTTTGAGGAAATTTGACCGCATGGAAGTGGACCAGATACTTGCAGAAGGCATTTCTAAGGAAGGCATAGGCCTTGCCGTGATGAATAGACTTTACAAAGCTGCTGGATATAATGTTTTAAAAGTCTAGGAGGTGGGTGGCCTTTGAAAAGAGTAGTTTTTGTGTGTACAGGCAACACATGCCGAAGTAGTATGGCTGAAGCCCTTTTTAGGAAAATGCTTCAGGACTTAGGCAAACAAGATGAAATTCAAGTAGAATCTTACGGCATAGCAGCTGTTGAGGGACAGCCGGCCTCTGAATATGCCAGAAAGGTCATGGAGATGGAGGGAATAGATTTAAAAGGGCATAAAGCCAGACAATTTCGAGAAGAAGTCCTTGATGCAGATTTAATCCTTACCATGACCCAAAGTCACAAAGATTATATAGTCAATCGCTTTCCAAAAGCCAAGGGAAAAGTTTTTTTGCTGGGTGAATTTGTGGGGGACTACAGTGAAATCAGTGATCCTTTCGGTCAGGGCATAGAGGTATATGAAAAAGTTGCAAAAGAGTTAAAAGAAAAAATGTCGAAAATCCTGGAGCGGCTGGAAAAAAACTAGACAATGTCCATTATTTAAGTGTATAATTAACAAGATAAAGTTTTTTGTCAGGAGGGTAAGAGTTGACCATAGCTATAGCCAGTGACCACGGAGGTTATGACTTAAAACAAGAGATAATAAAATTTCTGGAAAAAAGCAATATAAGTTATACTGATTTAGGGACATTTTCTGCTGAGTCAGTAGACTATCCGGATATAGCTATTTCCTGTGCTGAAGCCGTTGCTCGTGGAGAATATGAAAAAGGCATAATTATTTGCGGTACGGGAATAGGTGTGTGCATTGCAGCCAATAAAGTCAAAGGCATTCGAGCGGCACTGTGTCACGATACCTTTTCTGCTCGTATGTCCCGCAAGCACAACAATGCCAATATTTTAACTATGGGTGGCAGAGTAATAGGACCGGGACTTGCCACTGAAATTGTCAAAGAATGGCTTGCCGCTGACTTTGAAGGGGAGCGCCATGAACGGAGAATAAACAAAATATCCCAATACGAAAATGACAGATAAACACTTTAATTTTAAAATAAAAGAGGTGTTTGGAAAGTGAATACACTGAAATTGGTTGATCCAGAGATAGCTGATGCCATTGAAAAGGAGAGTAAAAGGCAACAGTATAAACTGGAAATGATTGCTTCAGAGAACTTTACCAGTAAGGCTGTAATGGAAGCCCAGGGTTCTGTCCTTACCAACAAATATGCCGAAGGCTATCCTGGCAGGCGTTATTATGGTGGCTGTGAGTTTGTAGATATTGTAGAAAACTTAGCCCGAGACCGTGCTAAAAAACTTTTTTCTGCCGAGTATGTAAATGTTCAGCCTCATTCCGGTTCACAAGCTAATATGGGAGTCTATTTTGCCTATTTAAACTATGGTGACAAAGTTTTAGGCATGAACCTGTCCCATGGGGGTCACCTAACTCACGGCAGTCCAGTAAATATCTCTGGAAAATACTTTGAGTTTATCCCCTATGGTGTCTCTAAAGAAACTGAATACATCGATTATGATGAATTGGAAGCTTTGGCAAAAAAACATAAGCCTAAGATGATAGTAGCTGGAGCCAGCGCATATCCCAGAATCATCGATTTTCAAAAAATCGCCGACATAGCAAAACAAGTGGGAGCCTATGTAATGGTGGACATGGCACACATAGCAGGCCTTGTTGCAGCAGGCTTACATCCAAATCCCGTGCCCATTTGTGATTTTGTAACTACTACCACCCATAAGACTTTAAGGGGACCAAGAGGCGGCATTATCTTCTGCAAAGAAGAGTACGGAAAAGCCATAGACAAGGCTATTTTCCCAGGTATTCAGGGCGGCCCACTGATGCATGTAATTGCAGCCAAAGCCGTATGCTTAAAAGAAGCCTCTTCTGAAGAGTTTGTGGAATATCAAAATCAAGTGGTAAAGAATGCCAAGGCTTTAGCTAAGGCACTTTTGGACAAGGGTTACAAATTGATTTCAGGAGGCACCGATACCCATTTGATTTTGGTGGATGTGAGAAACAAAAACCTAACAGGAAAAGAGGCAGAACACATACTGGATGAAGTGGGAATTACTGTGAACAAAAATGCCATTCCCTTTGATCCGGAAAGTCCAAATGTTACTAGCGGCATACGCATAGGAACACCTGCCCTTACATCCCGGGGTATGAAAGAGCAAGAAATGGAAAGAATTGCAGATTTAATGGACAAAGCTCTAACTAGCGGCAATGATGAAAGAATAAAAGCAAAAATTGCAAAAGAGGTAAAAGCCATATGTGAGGAATTTCCCCTATATTCCAAGTAAACAGGAGGCCTACTTTCATGGAAAATGTATTTGTACTTGATCATCCCCTAATACAGCACAAATTGGCATTAATAAGGGATGAAAATACAGGTTCTAAGGAATTTCGCGAGTTGGTTGAAGAAGTATCTGTCCTAATGGCTTACGAGGTTACCAGAAACCTGCCATTGGAAGAGGCAGAAGTTAAAACCCCTGTAGGACCTGCAAAAGTCAAAATGCTCAGCGGCAAAAAAGTTGGTATTGTCCCCATCCTCAGGGCAGGTCTGGGAATGGTAAACGGTTTGCTAAACCTGATTCCTGCTGCTAAAGTGGGGCATATAGGTTTATACCGGGATCCAGATACCCTTATGCCTGTGGAATATTACTGCAAATTACCATCTGATGTCAGCGAGCGGGAACTAATAATTTTAGACCCCATGCTGGCTACAGGAGGATCTGCCGCTAAAGCTATAGAAGTGCTAAAAGAAAAAGGTGCAACGAATATAAAGCTCATGTGCTTAATTGCAGCACCTGAAGGAATAGAAGCTGTCCACAAAGAGCATCCTGATGTGCAAGTTTACACTGCAGCCATCGATGAAAGGCTAAATGACCATGGATATATAATTCCGGGTCTTGGGGATGCCGGAGACAGGCTTTTTGGAACAAAATAAGCAAGTAACAAAGGCCATTCTTATCAAGGATGGCCTTAATTTTATTTTGGTCTGTACCAATTGAACTTTTATGGCAATATATGCTAAACTATAATTTAGAGTAAATTTTCCGAGTTTCCAGCAAAGTGATACATAAATTTAAACACAGGAGGTATGAAATTGCTTTTTGACAATACAAATAAGGTAATGGACGCTATTATAAATGATAAACCAATAGCAACCAAAAACGCCAAAGTCAACAAAGTCCTTGAGAAAATTGGTCAGCTGCAAGATTTAAAAGAAGATGCCAGACAAATGCTTTTAAAGACCATTTCTTTGACTTCCACCCTGGGAAACATAGAAGTAAATATAAAACACCTCATGGACGAGATTGAAGTTATTATGAACAAACTTAGCCTACAGTCGGAGAACACCTTGGCTTTTGTACAAGAAACCACTGCCTCAATGGGGGAAATAGATACTGCCATTGAGGACAATGTAAAAAACATAGATGAGATTCACAACAATATTGAAAACATCGTAAAAAACAACAATAAAAACATGGAAAGCCTCAGATTAATGGGAGAAGTATGTGTAAAGGTAACTGAAAGCAATAGTGCCGTCAATCAAACTCTAACTAAACTTTTGGACAACTTAAAGGAAATTGGCAATATAGTGGAAATAATAGAGCAGATTGCAGATCAGACAAATCTTCTTGCACTAAATGCAAGCATCGAAGCTGCTCGAGCAGGAGAGGCGGGCAGGGGCTTTGCAGTGGTTTCAGAGGAAATAAGGAAGCTGGCGGACAGCACTAAAGAAAGTTTGGAGAAGTTTAAAGCTTTCACCCAAGAAATTCGCAAAGATTCAGCCCAAAGCCTGGAAAGCATGGAGCGGACAAATGAAGTAATGGAACGAATTCCATCAGTTACTAGTGCAATTAAAGAAGCAGTGGAGGGCAATATTTCTGCCATTAACGAAATAAAAAATGAAATGGATAATTTTGTGGCATCTTTTCAGCAAATAAGTACCGCTGCCGGCGAGATAACATCTGCCATGAACAGTCTTTCCTCAGAAGCTGAAGATATAGTTTATGTCATCCATAGACTAGACAACGATTTAGAGAAATTAAATTCCATTAGAGAACAGATCAATAATATGGATACAGATTTTGTTGCCCAAAATAAAGAGTATTATCAGAAATTTATGGACAAAAACAATCCCGTTACAAAAGAAGAACTGGTGAAGATTTTGGAAAATGCCAGAAAACAGCACAGAATTTGGATGGAAATCTTAGAAGAGGCAGCTTATGAAGGTAGACTCATGCCCCTGCAAGTGGATTCAAACAAATGTGCCTTTGGACATTTTTATAATTCCCTTATAATAAAAGACAGTGCTGTAAGCGAGCTGTGGGAAAGTATTGACAGCTATCACAAAAATCTACACGATGCTGGACAGCAGGCCCTGGTGGCCATCAAAAACCAAGACTTGGAAGAAGCTAAAAGGCAGTACGAAATAGCTAATGAAAATTCAAAAAAGGTTTTTGAGATTATCGATGAAATAATAGAGATCTTAAAATCTGACAAAAAATCGCAGTAAAGGAGATAGCTATGCGAAAAGATTGGGACCAATACTTTATGGATATTGCTTTTCAAGTTAGGGGTAGGTCCACATGCCCAAGACTGCAGGTAGGCGCAGTGGTGGTTAAGGACAATAGAATAAAGGGCACCGGCTACAACGGCAGTCCTTCTAAAATGGCTCATTGTGAAGATGTAGGGTGTCTGATGAGAGCAAATCACTGTGTCAGGACAATTCATGCTGAAGTCAATGCCTTGCTGGAATGCTCTCCTGAGGAAAGAAAAGGGGCAACTATATATGTAACTGCCCGCCCCTGTGCCGAGTGTTCCAAACTAATTATTAATTCAGGCATCAAAAGAGTAGTCTACGCCCAAGAGTATCATATTGACTATGATTGGTTTAAAGACGCTCCTTGGATAGAAGTGGTCCAGTTGCCTAGAGAAGAGTCTAATTGACAAACCTTCACATATGAAATACAATGGTTAAAGGTAAACCATGCAAAGGGAGCGATTTCATGCCACATTACATATACGGTTTTCTGATATCAATGGTTTTATCATACCTGATTACACCGTCAGTAATGAAATTGGCTTGGAAAATTGGTGCTATCGATGAACCTGGCGATGCACGCCGTGTCCACAAAAAGCCCATGCCTAGGCTTGGAGGACTGGCTATATACATAGCCTTTTTGATAGCAGGATTGTTGACCTTGCCTATTAAGCAAGAATCTATACAGGGAATATTAATAGGTGCCACCGTAATTGTAATTGTGGGCATTCTTGATGATATATACAATTTGCCAGCAAAGGTGAAACTATTAGGACAGATCGCAGCAGCTGGCATTTTGGTATTGTTTGGGATAAAAGTCCAGATAATTACAAATCCCCTTGGCGGTATGATCATCTTAGGGAAACTTGCCATTCCAGCTACTCTATTTTGGGTAGTGGGAATTACCAATACATTAAACTTTATAGATGGCCTTGATGGCTTAGCAGCTGGGATATCAGCTATTGCCGCCTTTACTATGATGCTTGTTAACCTTAGCTTGGAACAGACCAATGGAGTTTTAGTTATGGCTATTCTGGCAGGTGCGGCTATAGGCTTCTTGCCGTATAATTTCAATCCTGCCAAAATCTTTATGGGAGACACTGGTGCCATGTTTTTAGGCTTTGTCCTGGCGGCTCAGGCTGTTGAAGGTGCAGTAAAAAGTGCAACTGCCATAGCCTTGATTGTCCCCATTCTAGCTTTAGGCCTGCCTATTTTTGACACTGCCTTTGCCATATTGCGCAGGTTTGTAAACGGCAAACCTCTTATGCAAGCTGACAAAGGTCATGTCCATCACCGACTTATTGCCATTGGTTTATCACAAAGGCAGGCAGTGCTGTTTATGTATTTAATTAGCATTTCTCTCGGCATATGCTCCTTGGTATTGGCAAGAGTGGGCATAAAACAAGCTATGATAGCCCTAGCTTTGGTTATCTTCATGCTTTTGGTTAGCGTAAGGTATATCAATATAATGTTAGAAACTAAAAAATCAACCCATGGAATGTAAAGGGGAATTGGTCTTGAATAAAATAAAGATTTTATCTATCTTTGGAACTAGGCCTGAAGCCATAAAAATGGCGCCACTAGTTAAGGAACTTCAGCAAAGAGTTGATTTTACATGTGAGGTGGCCATTACAGCTCAACACCGGCAGATGCTGGATCAGGTGTTGGGCCTTTTTGGTATAAGTGCAGACTATGATTTAAATATAATGACAGAAAGGCAAACTCTGTTTAGCATAACAACAAAAGCACTGCTGGGTTTGAGAGATGTCTTGGTTCATTCCAAGCCTGACATGGTTTTAGTCCACGGCGATACAACTACTACTTTCGCAGGAGCTCTAGCAGCCTTTTATGAAGGTATTAAAGTGGGACATGTGGAAGCAGGTCTTAGAACTCACAACAAATGGCTTCCATTTCCTGAAGAGATGAATCGAAAGCTCACTGGATCTTTGGCAGATGTGCATTTTGCTCCTACCAAAAACGCCAAAAATAACCTCTTGCAAGAGGGAGTAGAGCCAGAAAATATCTTCATAACAGGCAATACAGTGATAGATGCTTTAAAGACTACGGTAAAAGAAGATTATGTCTTTTCAACGGATAATTTAAATAAAATAGATTTTAAAAGCCAAAGAGTAGTTTTAGTGACAGCCCACAGGAGAGAAAATTTAGGGGAGCCTTTAAAAAATATATGTGGTGCAATTAGAAGATTGGTAGACAGTTTTCCTGATATCAAATTGGTGTATCCTGTCCATCTAAATCCTGCCGTCAGAGACACTGTTTTTGGTATTTTAAGCAATCACGAACGGATACTGCTCCTTGATCCTTTAGATACCGATGAAATGCACAATCTCATGGCCAAAAGCTTTTTGATATTAACAGACTCAGGAGGCCTTCAAGAAGAGGCTCCATCTTTAGGCAAGCCGGTGCTGGTATTGCGAAATGAAACTGAGCGGCCTGAGGCTGTGGATGCAGGCACTGTAAAAGTGGTTGGCACAGATAGT